>VXPE01000021.1 GCA_009839745.1 Candidatus Poribacteria bacterium | reverse complement strand
AGAACAGACCACACCCCATCGCTATCACGAATACACAAAGAATCGGGATCCAGATACGTTTTCTTAACATGATTTCATCTCCTTAGCGGCGGTTTTTTTCTACGATTCAGCCATCCAGCAAGACCGAATCCGAGAAACAATAAAGTCAATACGATGAAACCGGCGGTATTGAAAAACCAGAGCGTCACCGGCACGAGAAAACTAATTGTCGCAGGGATGATGTATTTGAGAGCCGTGCGGTGAGAAAAACTCGTTTTCAGAGTTTCAATGCCACCGGCGCGAATTTTCTGAGCAAGGATTTTCTTCTCGTCGGGTGTTAACTCTTTTTTTCTCACAGAAACTATATTCAATTTTGAGGACGGTTTATATCGTCTTTTTCGGCGTGGTAGAACCAGAAAAAAAGTAAGACACTCCCCACAACAGTCATGATGTGGACAGGGTATGCTGCAATAACACCTACAAACGCCTGAAGGTCATAAATTTTATCTTCCAAAAACGCAATCACTGCCATCATATAGACCTCCTTTTATCTCCTTTTGGCGTTCAGCAGAACACCTGACGGCAGGCGTAAAACAACAGAACTGCCCAAGTGGTCAAGCGTCACCTGCTGGCACTGAATCTCGACGACTTGGAAATCGCCAAGTCCCCCACCGATCGAAAGCATCTCTTGCCGACCGGTTGTTTCATTTTTTATGATAGCCGTCGAATGCACAGCGTCTTTGCTGACAAACGTCCCGAGAAGTTTCAAGTTCGCCCCAGGGACTGGTTCGGGATTCAACACCGTTCCCAATGGGGCAAAGAGGTTATTCCGAATGATCGTTTGATAGAAGTCGCTCTCAATGGACTCGAAAAACGTCCTACGGGGTGGCGCAGCTACCTCGCGGGCATGGGGCGGCGGCGGTCCCTCAGGCATCTCTGCCTGTAGGAAACTATAGAGACCCAACAGACCCCCAACACAAATCAGAAGACTCACGCAAAACGTCAACTGCTGCAAAAACACGCGTTGACTCCTTTTCGGGTAGAAACAGATACAAATGAATATGCTACAAGGAATGAATGCCGAAGAGTGTCTACAAAAGAGTGGTTGGGCAATGTGTCCCAATAGGGTGCTAACCTAAATGTTTCGCAAAACGATGCCGTTTCTTGCTACAATTAGGTTAGCACTGTCATACTCTCACTATGGCAGTGCGACGCGTCGCACGGTGTTTGCCCACCGGCGGCACCCCTATGAAAATAGGACGCTGCCCCGACTGGCATTCCGCTTTTCGGTCTCCTGAGTGTGCCAGTCAACTACATTATAGCAACACTTCTCTGTCGTGCCACCAAAAACTTTTTTCCAAAATAGAGGGGCTACCTCTCGGTCGTTCTCGTGCCTGCCTCTATTGGTGAGGATAGGGGAAGCCAGATCCAAAAAGGAACTATCCAAACCTGAGTTAACTACTGCAGTGGTGAATAATCTGTCGGTTCAATAATCTTGGAACTCGCGACGTTCACCAAGGGACCTCCGACTTCCGTTAGGCGTTTCGCCTCTTGCCACGCGGGATCGGCGATGAACGCATCCCACGCACTCTGGTAGTGTCCCAGATCTTCAAAAGCAAGCATATAGATAAGTTCCGTCGTCGTTGCCTCGCCAATAGCGGTTTCCCAAAATCCGATCACCTTCATTCCGTGTTTCTCGAACAGTGGAACGGTGATGTTTGCAAACCGGTCGTTCAGGTTTTTCATCTTTCCCGGGACGACCTGATACGTTCGTAATTCATAAATCATACTTTTAATTTTCCTTGCGGTTCGGTCAGGCGGGTTTTGTGAAGAAAGTCCCTCTCCGTATATCCAGCCCGGCCCGTTGGTTGGGCTTACGCGCTTTTTCTAAGTACGCAAACTAAAAGTTTGCGCTACAAAATTCCGTATTTGTCGTAGACCTCGCGCAGCGTTGCGCCAGCGCGGAGTTCATCACGCGTCCGGTTTTCACCGGCTACCTTTGCAAACGCAGCTTCGAGTACGTCTATTTCTACCGTTCGCGGGATAACAACAACTCCATCGGCATCACCGAACACGATGTCTCCAGGATTCACCATAACCCCTCCGCATTCAATAGGAACGTTATACGCCACCACATCCCCGCGTCCACTGGAATCAACGGGCGACAGCCCTGTTGTAAACACAGGAAACCCCATTGCTAAGATCTGGCGAGCATCTCGGACAAATCCGTCAATGATAGCACCCCGCGCGCCGCGCGCCCGTGCCGCTGTTGAGAGGAGTTCCCCCCAAATACAGTTACGGGTGCTCTGGTTCGTAGAACAGACAAATACATCGTCCTGTTTGAGGCTGTCCACCGCTGCGATCTCCTGCTGATAGGGTTCATCCGGAATCTCGTAGACATCCACACACTGCACGGGCATGGCGCGACCTACGACAACTGCCTCTGGATGAAGTGGACGGACGGTATGTCGCAGTGCCTGTTCGCGATACCCGACTGCATCAAGTGCATCCGAAATCACAGCGGCGTATAACTGCTGTTCCATTATATCAAACAACTCTGTATCACTATTCCACTTTTTGATTTTACCTTGCGGTGCCGAAGTACCCATAACTTAATAATCCTGGTAGCCAACCTCTTGAAGACGGGCCGCTTTCTCTGCGACACCGTCACTCAATTTTTCTTTGTATTCCAACAGTTTTGCTTCCAGTTCTGGGAAAAGGGTCGCCAGAATTTGGACGGCGAAGAGTCCTGCATTCCGAGCACCGCCAGATCCGATTGCCATCGTTCCGACGGGAATGCCCGGCGGCATCTGAACTGTCGCATAGAGTGCGTCAACGCCGTTGAGGGGTCCGCCGTCGATCGGGACACCGATAACGGGTAGCGTCGTATGTGCCGCGATGACTCCAGCGAGATGCGCTGCGCGTCCAGCCCCGGCGATGATTACCTTTCCGCCTTCTGCTTTAATTTTTTCTGTCCATGTGAGCGTCCGCTCCGGCGAACGGTGTGCAGAGGATACAGTTATCTCAAATGGAACTTCAAATTCCTCTAAAACTTTAGCGGCTTCTGCCATCTTTTCTAAGTCGGAGTCACTTCCCATGACGATACCGACAAGCGGTGTTTTCTGATCTTGAAGGGACATATTTTAATTATTCCTTGCGGTTCGGTCAGGGAGGTTGCGCAGATGATGTGCTTCCCCGTAGACCCGCCTGCGCCGTTGTTGCAGGCTACCTCTTTGGATTTAACGAAAACCTCTTTACTGATAACCGATAACTAATAAATAATATGTGAATTTCTCTCAATAATAAGCGGTTCGGGTCCGTCTGCGGGGAATTGATTTGCCCACTCATTCGGATCGTAATCTCGGGTGACGAAACAGGCACGATGTCCTGGGACAGCGTGCTTGAGTCCAATCCGTGTTGCCATTTTGACGCATCCCTCGTAGAACGGAAACTCGCCTTCGGTCGGATGGTTCGTCAGAAAACCAATATCCGGTTTATATGCGGACACTGCTGAAATCAGCGTGTCGTGTTCAGCGAAATTATTGATTGGATCGCCGCTGAAATACAGTGCTACCCCGTTACTGACAATCACATACCCCAAGTGTGTAACATCAGGGGGTGCTATGTCAGCGGAGGCGTCGCCTTCAGGGGGCTTAGCATAGACAGCATGCACAGTGAGCTCGTTTAGGGTTGCTGATTCTCCAGCAGAGATCTCCGTTATATTTCCAACAGCAACGTCTGTCTCTGTAGCAATTTGGCGTGTGCTTTCTTCGGGTCCAACAAACCGCGTTGCATCAGAGGTCTCCCAGATTCGACGGATGGACTCTGAGCAGGTATGATCGCCGTGTGCGTGGGTCAAGAGGACGAAATCGGTTGGAAGTGCTGACTCGTCAAGTGGTGATTCGGTATAAATAAAACGGTCCGCGGGACGTTCACGCGGAAAATAAGGATCGATTTGGACAATAGTACCATCAGCAGCTTTCAGGGCAAAACTGCTCTGTTCAAACCAATGAACAGCGACAGCTCCTTCTGGTACTTTCAAATTAACAAGTGGATGCATATCTTTAATTATTCCTTGCGGATCGTTGAGGCGGGTTTTCGATTTGAACGTTCCTTTCCGTAGACCCGCCTTCCACTTCGTTTCAGGCTACACGTTCTATCTAATAACATTTCTAAAAGATTATATTGCATTGACAGATCGCTTCAAAGACCCCACCAGACTGCACAGGCTAACGGTCTCCTATGCTACAAAGAGTTCGTTTATTGAAGCATTTTCAATCAGAAATGGTATAACACTAAAATCTGCGGTGTAGTATCAAATTCAGGGTGTTTTGGCTTAAGTGTTTCCGTTCAGACAGCCCTGATTGCCGCTTGCTAATTACTTTTTTTGGTAATAGAAATAGACCCCTAACACACCGGCGATTGACCCTAACACATCTGCGACCCAATCTGCGAGGGTAGCAAATCTGCCCGGCACAAAGGTTTGATGCCATTCATCACTTGCACCGTAGAGGATAGAGAACACCGCTGCGATACACCATACCCATCGCGATGGCAATATAGGGGGTTTCGCCTTCACAAGTGCTCGTGCGACTAAGGCACCGAGAATGGCATATTCAACAAAATGGTAGAGTTTGTCAATGGTCAGCCATTCAAATTCCGGCATTGGGAGCGGTGGTTGCTCCAGAGACGAGATGGCGAAAATAAGGATCATGTACAGAAACGGCGGAACCCAATTTCTTAATTTTCCTTGCGGTTCGATAAGGTTCGTCTGGGATTTCACGCTCGTCTCCGTAGACCTGTCTACCACTTCGTTTCAGGCTTCGCGCTCTTTTTTAATTTTTCGTGATACCTGCTCTTTGGGGTTATTGGCTTAGCGCATTGAGAATAGCATCTACATCGTAGACACAGCCACCCCATGTGCCGCCGCCGACAGATTGCAATGCCGCCCAAAGCCGCGTATCATCTGGCAGTGCCTCGTCTGAAGAGAGATCTGGACGCGGTCCGCGTGCTGCCAAAACCTGTGTTCCTGCTTCTACACCGAAGTGTTCGCTGCCGTGTCCTACCAAATCAATGCTGCCTACCAGTTGTCGGGTGTCAATCTCGATCTGAATTATATCGCCATCAAGTACCTTCCCGATGGGACCTCCCGCGAGTGCTTCCGGACCGATGTGCCCGATACATGCGCCCGTCGAGACACCGGAGAACCGAGCATCTGTAATCAAGGCGATATTTTTACCGAACGAAAGATGCTTCAACGCGGAGGTCAGTTGGTAAACTTCCTCCATTCCAGTGCCTTTCGGACCGCGACAGCACAACACCATGATGTCTCCGGGCTGCATATCTCTTTCACCCTGACCTTTGAGGGTCTGTATCGCGTCGGATTCCCGAACAAAGACCCGCGCCGGTCCTGTCATCCGATAGACACCGTCGGCATCAACGACGCTTGGATCAATGGCAGTGCTTTTGATAACAGATCCTTCGGGAGCCAGGTTGCCGCGTGGGAACGTAACAGTGCTCGTCAATCCGGCTTCCTTGGCGGCCTCCGGGCTCAGGATCACTTCATCAGCGGCAATGTTATCTTCATCCTGTAGTATTTGACGGATGCGGGCCCGCCGTTCAGAGGTTGCCCACCAATCGAGGTTGCTGCCGAGGGTTTCACCTGTCGCCGTTAGCACGTCTTCATTGAGGCATCCCAATTCACGCAAGTGTAGCATTACTTCAGGGACACCACCGGCGAGGAAGACTCTGACTGTGGGATGTCCAACAGGTCCGTTCGGTAGAACATCGACAAGACGCGGGACGTTTTGATTGATTTCTGTCCAGTCATCTATCGTTGGACGTTCGAGCCCAGCGGCGTGTGCAATAGCAGGGACATGCAACAGGAGATTTGTCGAACCGCCAAACGCGGCATGCACGACCATGGCGTTCCGAATCGCTTCCGGTGTAACGATGTCATTCATCGTCAACCCTTTCGCGGCTAAATTCACCACAGCGCGTGCGGAACGGAGTCCCATATCCGACCAGATGTCCTGCCCTGATGGTGCTAACGCCGTATGTGTCAGGCTCATTCCCAACGCTTCACCGACGACCTGTGATGTCGCTGCGGTTCCCAAGAATTGACAGCCGCCACCGGGGGTTGCACAGGCACGGCAGCCCATATCCGCTGCGTCCTGTAGACTAATTTCGCCGTGTGCGAAACGTGCCCCGATCGTCTGGATTTTCCCAGCATCTTCGCCTGTGGTAGGCGGCAACGTCACACCGCCCGGCACGAGGACTGCAGGCAGTTCCCGCATTGAGGCGAGTGCCATCATCATTGCGGGTAAACCTTTATCGCAGGTGGCGACCCCCACAACACCCTTCCGCGTCGGTAGGGACCGAATAAGTCGGCGGAGAACCTGTGCAGCATCGTTGCGATAGGCGAGGCTATCCATCATACCGACAGTGCCTTGCGTCCGTCCATCACACGGATCGGAACAGTAGCCTGCGAATGGGATTGTCGCGAGTTCCTTCAGTTCATATGCGACTGCTTGCATCAGAAGTCCGACTTCCCAATGCCCGGTGTGGTATCCGAGCGCGATTGGGGTTCCATCAGGGGCACGGATTCCACCTTGCGTGCTAAGGATCAGGAATTCCTCTCGCCGAAGTTCTGTGGGTGCCCACCCCATAGCAGCGTTGTGCGTCAAACCAAATATGTCTCCACTGGGTCGATTGAGGAGCATTTCTTCCGTAAGGGGCAGACTGCCTTCGGGACCGGCGGCGTGCGTTTTGAGGTTATAGATTTCGCCATCACCGGTTTCTAAGATGTCTGTGTAACTAATCGGTTTTGCCATTTTTTAATTTTTCCTTTTCTATTCAAACAGTTGCGCGACTGGACACGCAAACCCTTCAACAACATCCTCACCTGTCAATGTATCCTCACACGTGAGCAGTGTGAAATCTGTTTCAGAACGATAGACCATTACTGTTTTGGCAATGGGTTCGATAACCCAGACAAGACGTGTCCCTGCTTTCAGATAGGCGAACGCCTTTTCAGTAACGTCGTACTGTTTATCTGTAGGAGAGACGATTTCAATCGCAAGGTCGGGGGGGACTGGCGACCCTTTACGTCTGTTTTCTGGTAATCGGGCAGTCGAAACAAACGCGACATCCGGCTTTACCCACCGATCCTCCAATTGAAATGTCGTTTCCGCAGTATACAGATGTCCGAGTTGACGTGTATGAACATGCAAATCTAAGTAACGAATAACTCTGATACTGATTTCACCATGTTCCATCGATGGAGGTGCCATCGGGACTAATTCTCCTTTTACATATTCATAACCCTCAAAATCGTTTTCAAGAAACTCTTCCGGTGTTATAGGTTTCCCGTGTGCTGCGCTCTCGGGAATGGATTCAGGGTTCGTTTGCGAATTATGCATCGGTTTCCTCCCCCGTAAGAGCGATCTTCCGATCGCGATACCTCTATTTATTCTGTCCTTCGAGCAGTTTCACAACCTCGGCTCTGCCGGCTTTCACCTTTGCTTCGTCTACCTCAATTCGCAGCATACCCATAATACTTTTGGCAAATGCCCAGTCTAACGTTGCCCCAGCCATCGCTGTGCCTCCCATATTATTTCGAAGTGTAGTATCTGCGCCTTCCTCAAGGAGGAGTTTCACTATCTCGGTACGTCCAAGGAAAGCTGCCGCATGCAGTGCTGTGCCGTCGTCTCGACTTTTTGCATTCACATCGGCACCGTGTTCAAGGAGAAGCACCACAATTTTTGTGTGCCCCATCAGGGCAGCAGTCGCCAACAGTGTGTTACCGGATCGTGGATCTTTGGTATTCGGGTCTGCGCCCTCTGTTAGTGCCTGTTTCATGGCTGCGACATCACCGGCAAACGCCGCTCCTGATAGCCGCTGCGGCGAGAATGTGCTTACTTCTTCAAGCGGGGCATCAACACCGAAAAGTTTCGCAATTTCAGTTCTACCCGTTTTCATCGCTGCGACCTGTTCTTTTCCGGTCTCTATGCCAATCAAACCCCCGAGGAAGGCAGTCATTTCCCAATCCAGAGATAAGGTATCCGCTGGTGTTGCGCCATCGTCATTGCGTGCCTGAAGATCCGCGCCATTCTGAAGCAGCACTTTCGCGACCGCTGCCCTACCGAAAACTGTGGCGAGATGTAGGGCGGTATTAGCGTCTCTGTTTCTACCGTTGACATCCGCGCCCTCTTGTAGCAGGAGTTCAACGGCTTTTGTCTGCGCCGTCGTCACCGCCCACATCAACGGCGGCATCTCAAAATGCAGCGCGTTAACATCGGCACCCTCGGCTATGTGTTGTTTGATGGCTTCAAGGTCTCCTGCGCGTGCGGCACCTGCTAAGGTATTTTCTATTGATTGCAGAAAGCCTTTCATGAAGTCGCCATCTTCTGGAATGAGGAAGGGGGGCTCCGGACGTTTTCTCCATACCGGCATTCCATCAACAATTTCTGCCTGTATATCGCTCTTACGGTTGCGGATGAAGTTTCGGGCTGCTTCCAGTTCGCTTTCAAAGGTCGGATTTTTAGAGCTGCCCCATCGTCTTCCACCTCTACTCCAATCTTCTTCAATGACGCGTTGCGCCGGCACTAAATGGGGTTCAACCCTTACAGCGATCCTGTCTAATTCGGCTAACAGTTCAGCGGCATTCCAGTGATTGTCTAAGATCTCAGTGAGCACTTCCCTATATCGTTGCCGTCCAGACTCGGATTGGTACAACTGATAAGCAATTAAGCCCTGTGTCTTGACAGAGATTGGTGCCCGGGCATCGTTCATGAACTCAAGTTTACTCATCTTGGTAAAGATGGAGTCCATCCCCCACGGAATGAAGTGAAATTTGTTGTCCTCCGGGTTCAAATAGACGAAAAAGTTATTTTTATTCCCGGAGTAACCGTCCCAGAACCCGACTAAACTTTCAGCAGCCCAGAATCTATAGAACGACTCCAAGTTTACTAACTCACCAATATCTGCCTCTGTGGCTTTCGGGTCTGCCAGTAGGTCGATCAAAGCGTTGATATGTGCTCTGCCGCGTGTGTCATCCCCCCGTTTATGTTCAAAACTGTTTTCCCATCCCTTGTAAAAGTCCACGACTGTCCCTTCATAGAGGGGCCCCTCGCTATTTCCGAAAGCGCGTTCCAGCAACGGTTTCCGAACAGTCTCCACGTGTGCGTATATTCCGAGGTTTTCGCCGTTCACTGTTACTTTCGCGTAGGCGCATCGCGACGCGGGCGATCCGATTGTATTAAACAATGCATACCCCAAAAATTGGCTCACTAAGCCTGTGTCTTGTTTGTTGTTATTAAGTGTCAGGTTCGTGAGTCCTTCAATCCCGCCCTCTTTGTCAATATGATTGAGTTTGATTTTGAGAGACGGACGGGTGTGGCTTAGTGAACCGATGAACCCTTTTTTACGCAATCCTACCTTTGGAAAGACGACCCCATCAATACTGACGCTTGCCTCAACGTAGGTATACGGACGCTCCATCGGCTTAAATTGCCGAGACGCACCGAGTGCTGTCATAAAATCTCGTGACTGGTATCGGATTGTGTCCCAATCCCGCTGTGGAACGGTGATTTGCACATCTATAATTCGATCGGTTGGGAAAATATCGTTTACTGTTAATTCTTTTGCGCTGCTGCTATGGATAGCAACTCCCAAACAGAGAAGTGTTGCCAAGCAGGCTGCCCATTTTGTCATTTTTTCACCTATTTTTAAATTTTTTAGTTGCAATTAGTATAGCAGATTTTGGATTTTTGTGCTTGTGAATTTTCAAGGACTTTGGTATTATAAGACCATAATCCTTTACGGAAGAACACGCCATGTCAAAAACCTCCCGCATCCGCGATAACAATATGTATAGCACCGTTGCCAATTTCTTGAAGGATAAAATCCAAGACGGTGCTTCCCTTTCCTTCGTCTCCGCCTATTTTACGATTAATGCTTTCAATGCTCTCAGGGATTCACTCACTGGTATTGATAACCTTCGTTTTCTTTTCGGTGAACCGGATGTCATCGGTGGAATGGATCCCTCAAAAACAGAGAGTAAAGCGTTTCGTCTCACCGAGGAAGGGTTAGGACTGCGTAATGAACTTTCCCAAAATGAAACTGCCAAGGCATGTGCGGATTGGATTGAGAAGAAGGTTAAAATCAAATCGGTCCGTAAAACTAATTTTCTGCACGGCAAGATGTATTATATTGAAAAGGACGGGAGTGAAGATGCAATCATCGGAAGTTCTAATTTCACGGTGCGCGGTTTGGGATTAAGTGAAAAGACGAGTAACATTGAACTTAACCTTGAAGTTGACAGTAAAAGTGACTGTGCCGATCTGAAAACATGGTTCGATAACCTTTGGGAATCAGATCAAGTCGTAGATGTCACTGACGAAGTTTTGCGGAATCTGGCGAATGCTTATCAGGACAAAGACCCCGAATTTATCTACTACAAGACTCTTTATCATCTCTTTGAGGATTTCTTGAAAGACACAACGGATGCGGAGTTCGCTCAAGCAAATCCCAAATTTCAGGAAACAGAAATCTGGCAGAAACTTTTCGCTTTTCAGAAGCACGGCGTTCAGGCGTGCATCCAAAAACTCAAGACATATAACGGTTGTATCATCGCTGATAGTGTTGGATTGGGTAAAACCTACGAGGCACTTGCTATTATCAAGTATTTTGAATTGCGAAATGCGAATGTTTTGGTGTTATGCCCTAAAAAGTTAGAACAAAATTGGACCCTTTATTCCTTAAACTATAACAGAAAACACAATCCTTTTAAAAAGGATAATTTCCGTTACGATGTTCGGGCACACACAGATCTAACAGACCGAGGCGCATCAGATTATGAATGGGATGCTTTCGATCTTGTCGTGATTGATGAATCTCATAACTTCCGAAACCGCTCTACTAACAAATACGATGAAGATGACAATCTCATCCGCAAAAGTCGCTATAATAAACTACTGGAAGATATTATTCAGAGCGGTTGTAAAACGCAAATCCTCATGCTATCTGCTACACCGGTGAACAATCGCCTCACCGACCTCGAAAATCAGATCCGTCTCATCACAGAGGACAGAGACGATATCTTTCAACAGATAGGCATTCCAAGTATCAGAGGAACACTCAATACTGCACAGGGTAGGTTTGAAAAATGGACAGATGAAACTGAGGGACTCTCCAATCCATCCAACCGTCAGGAGAGTCTTTCGGAAAGTCTGAACGCTGATTTTTTTACGCTATTAGACAGGCTTACGATTGCACGTTCCCGAACACATATTGAAAACTTCTATGGTGATACAATTGATCAGATCGGCGGGTTCCCCGACCGTGGCAAGCCGCAGTCTATTTTTCCCGAAATTGACCTTCAAGAAAACTTTCCTACCTACCCAACGATTAGCACACAAATTGATGGCTACAAACTTGCGCGCTTTATCCCGTCAAATTATATTCGTCCTGAGTGCCTACATCATTACGTTGAGGGATTGCTCCGCCAACGCGAGTTCAACCTTATCGGTATGATGAAGGTGAACTTCCTCAAACGGCTTGAGAGCAGTGTTCACTCCTTAGCGACTACATTGGGACGCACTATTAAAGAAATTGTTGAACTTGAATCCGAAATTGAAGCCTTTTTAAGTGGAGAAACTGAAAAAGGAGCAGGTTTCGATCCATTGGCTGAAGCGGAAGAAGAATACAATGATGGTGAAGATCAGGAATTACAGGCTGGCATAGAGGCAGGAAAGAACCAGTTCTATCCATTTGAACACCTCGATCTTGATGCATGGCTGAGGGATCTGCGAAACGATAAAACGCAACTGGAAAAGATTCATAAAAACGCTAACACTATCACAGCCGACAGAGACGCAAAATTAGAAGAACTCAAGCAACTCATTTTAGAGAAGGTCCAGAACCCAACAACGAACAAGAACGGAAAAGAGAATCGTAAGATTCTTATTTTTACTGCATTTGCCGACACAGCCAACTATCTCTACAAATACCTACATGAGTGGGCAACTGACACGCTTAATATTGAGTGCGCTGTTGTAACGGGAAGTGCAAACAGGACAACCTTCGGCAGAAATGATTTTAATGAGATTTTGACCAATTTTTCACCGATCTCTAAAGAACGAGTAACAACCGACACAGAGGAGGATACACCAGAGATTGACCTCCTCATCGCTACTGATTGTATTTCTGAAGGACAAAACTTACAGGATTGTGATTATCTCATCAATTACGACATCCACTGGAACCCTGTCCGCATTATTCAACGTTTTGGACGGATTGATCGTATCGGCAGCAGGAACACGAAAGTCCGCCTTGTCAATTTTTGGCCCACGCCTGAACTCGACGAATACATCAACCTGAAACCTCGCGTTGAGGCCCGAATGGCACTCGTCAATCTTACCGCAACAGGCGATGACGATCTGCTCTCGTTGGAAAACAGGGATGATAGTTTGGAACAGGTATGGACGCATCGAGACGAACAACTCCGCAGCATGCAGACTGACATTCTTGATTTCGATGACATTGAAGAGCAGCTCAATCTCAATCAATTTACGCTTGACGATTTCCGGGCGCAGCTCCTCAAATATCTGCGCGAAGATGAAGCAAAACTTAGGGACGCGTCCCTCGGTTTATATGCCGTCACTGCCCCGCTTACATACGACGGAGTTCCCGTGAATATCAAACCGGGGGTTATCTTCTGTTTGAGGCAGGCCGGTGAAACAGAAGACAATAGTGAAGGAGAGAAACTCAATCCGATTCATCCCTATTATCTCCTTCATATAAGCGATGAAGGTGAGGTCTCTATCGGATTCACCAATCCAAAGCGGATTTTAGAACGCCTCAGCCAACTTTGTGTTGGGAAAACGAGTTATGATCAAGACCTCTGCCACTGGTTCAACGAAGAAACCCACAACGGTAACGATATGACAATCTATGAGATGCTCATTGATGCTGCTACCGACTCAATACGCCAAGAATACAATCGGAAGGTCAACGATCAACTTGACGCAAGCCCTGATGCCCTTCTGCCGTCTGTTGATAGTCAGATTACCGAAAAAACCGAGTTTGAACTTGTTACGTGGTTGGTCATTAGACATTAGCCCATGTTGTACCACAATCTTCCAGATTGTGTCTGCTGTAGAGTTCTGTTTTTCGCCAACCGGAAATGGACGCTACACAGATAATGAATATGCCACTTCGGAAGTGGACGCTACAAAAAATATAGATGTAAAACGGAAAAAACTAAAAATGAATCAATATAACTACAAACCATACTATCGTCGTAACTTACCACATATACAACCCCCAGGGGCAACCTTCTTCATAACATTTAACCTGACAGGATCAATACCAAAACATATCTTACAACAGTACATCACAGAAAAGAGAAAACTTGAAGCAGCAGAACAGATAACTTTCAAACAGAAACAAGATATCCCAGAAAAGAAACGTGAGTGGTTCCGAAAATTTGAAGAAACATTAGATCAAGCAAATAACGGACCCGTATGGCTCAAAAACGAACAGATAGCTCAATTGGTAACTGAGAGTCTTCACCACCTAAATGGGAAAGTATATTCTTTAATTTCATACTGCATCATGGCAAACCATGTCCATGTCGTATTTACACCACTGGAAATCCAACCTTCTGTAACAGACGATAAACAGACTCACAATATGCGTTACCATTCGCTATCTTCCATCATGCATTCACTCAAAAGTTATACAGCACAAAAAGCAAATCAAATATTAGGACGTAGCGGTGCATTCTGGCAACACGAAAGTTACGACCATTGTATCCGTAATCCAGATGAACTGCATCGGATTATTAGGTATGTCCTCAATAATCCGGTAAAAATAGGTTTAGTCAAAGGATGGAAAGAATGGAAGTGGAACTACCTATCCAAAACATACGACTTGTAGCAATATCTGAAATCTTCATAGCACAAACTGGAAGTATGTGCTACGATATAGAAGTAATTGATAACTGAGAAAGGTAGCCTATGAATTCAGAAATAACAACTAAGAAAAATATTGAGAACGTTCTAAAAAAATTCAATAACCAACCGCTACGCGAAACCGCTACAACCTTCTTAAACACTCTTGGTTACAATAGCAAACGCGTCGGTAATGATGACCTTGACACTGAGAGGTTCAACCGTCTTACGGAATCTGCGCTTGAGACTGCCAATCCATCTCAAAACTCCGCATTGATGACTGGCGATCCTTTTGTCAGATCATGCAAGTATCAGATGTAGAGATTAACCAACAGGCGACACCAGCCCAGGGGTCTTTGTTTGAGAGCACCGAGATAGAAGATGGGCTCAGAATTTCCTATATGTTCGTCACGTTGTATCTTTCTGGGATACCTACACTCGCACACAACTCGCCGACATCACCCGTTTCATCAACAAGGAGTATCAAAAACCGATCATGGTGATATTCCGATACGGTGCTGTTCTCTCACTCGCCATTATCAATCGTAGACCTAATCTCAGAAATGATACAAAACAAGTCTTAGAAAAAGTGACGCTTATTAAGGATATTAACCTTGATTCTCCGAAGCGTGCCCATATTGACATCCTATCTGAACTCGACCTTCACCAATTGATTGAAAATGAAGGTGTTAACAATTTTGACACCCTCCACAACGTCTGGGAACGCATTCTCAATACAGAGGCACTTAATAAACGGTTCTATCAGGACCTTGAAAAGTGGTATGAGTGGGCAGCGAAAATATGCAAATTCCCGGATTCTGAAAATGATATGCAGGTTATCCGTATGATAACGCGCCTCCTTTTTATCTGGTTTCTCAAGGAAAAGGGATTGGTGCCCTCAGATCTTTTAACAAGCACCGCTGCCCCCCCACTTTACAAAAAATAAGTATTCATCTCAAAACGTCAATGAGTCTATACAGAGAAGAAGTGCGCAGGCATATCTTCACAACTTCACTGCAGAAGCATCTGATTATTATCAAGCTATCCTTCAAAACCTTTTCTTCGCAACGCTCAACACACCGATAAATGCGCGAGGGTTCAGTAGCGTCAGTCATCGCGATCATCGCAATGGAAACAAATATCGCTATGCTGATTTGCTTCAAGACCCCAAGGCATTTTTACAACGCCTTCAGCAAGTTCCGTTTGTTAATGGTGGTTTGTTCGACTGCCTTGATACGTTTGAGGCAACTGGCAACGGTGGGAAACGTATTGACTGTTTCACGGACAACCCAAATGATCGTCGAAAACTCCATGTTCCGACCAAACTCTTTTTTCATGTAGAGATGGGTATCTTCCCTCTCTTTGACCGGTATAAGTTTACTGTTGAAGAAAACACACCGGTTGAACAGGAGGTAGCACTTGATCCCGAGCTGCTCGGTCAGGTATTTGAAAACCTCTTAGGTGCATATAACCCCGAAACCCAGTCTACCGCGCGCAAAGCGACTGGGTCCTATTATACGCCGCGTCAGATTGTCAATTACATGGTAGATGAAGCCCTTATCGCTTATTTCCTTCAGAAGGTGGAGCCTTATGACGGTGACAAAGAGTTCTTAGCAGAACGGCTTCGAGACGATCTCCTCGCTTATGAATTCCAGGGCGATACAGATAAACCTGACGACCATCTTATTGATGAAACTGAAATTGAGTCGATGATTCAAGCAGTAGACGAATTAAAAATTATCGATCCTGCTGTCGGTTCTGGGGCGTTCCCGATGGGAATTCTCAATAAATTGGTACTGATTCTTCAAAAACTGGATCCACAGAATAAACATTGGAAACAGCGACAACTCCAACAAGTAATGGGTATTAAAGATCCGGAAATCCGAGATGGTGCCCTTGAGATAATCAAGGAAGTTTTCTCCAAAACGAACCGATATAATGACTACGGGAGGAAACTTTACCTCATTCAGAAGGGCATCTACGGTGTGGACATCCAACCAATTGCTATCACAATTGCCAAACTCCGATTCTTTATCTCACTTATTATAGACCAGGTACCGAACAACAATCCGGACGACAACTACGGTATCCGCCCCCTGCCGAATCTGGAAGTTAAGTTTGTCGCAGCGAACACGCTTATTGGGTTAAATAGGAGTGAAACGCAGCTACTCCTTGAAACCGAAGATATTGAAGCACATCGTGAATCAATTACCCAAATTCGAGAACGCTATTTTAGGGCTAATACTCGGCAACAGAAACTCAAACTGATTGAGGAAGAAAAGGTGTGCCGTGCTGAATTGACACAAGCCTTGGCAGCAGTGGCAAGACAGTGGCGATTAGGGTCGGAAAGTAGTGTTCTTGAGGAAGCAAAAAAAATCGCTGCCTGGGATCCATACGACCAGAATGCAGCCGCCGAGTTTTTTGATGCAGAGTGGATGTTCGGTGTAAAGGATGGGTTTGATATCGCTATTGGCAATCCGCCATATATTGAACGTAAAAAGATTAGTCCAACTAACAAGGTAACATTGCAAACTTATTTTGGTGACTTCTTCACTACTAAAGTTTGGACAATTTTAACGGCTTGTGCTAATTAACTTTCTGTAGATTTAGATTTCACAGTATTAATCTTTTGCCACTTGTAATTTGACAGCTTCGGTTCATACTGCCCCATTTTTAAACCAAAGTCTCTATATGAAAACAAAGAGGCAATGGAATCAAGGTTCAATTTACAACGAAAACCCAACAACTGTGAAATTTAACAAAACACATGGTCAATTAGCACAAGGCGTCAATTTTAAGAATTAAGATGCATTAAAGCAGAAAAGCAGGTATCCTTTCATAAACATAACGCTTGTTTTGAAAGGAAAGAAACAATGCACCTGCTTCTCCACTTAGAAGGTATTCTATCAGAGTTTCGGTTTATGTTCAACTCCCAAAACTTTGCGCTTTTCCAAGCGTTCATCTATGGGTTTATTACCCACACAGGTTCTGGTACCTTGACCCAGCTTTACCAAGCGAGTGGTTCCCAGACGCGATATTGGTCTTTGCCAAAGTTCCTGTCCCAAGGGAAGTGGGACCCGGATGCGGTCGCTGCGCACTTGATAAAGTATCTCCAAGCGAGATTTCCGCAGTGGGTCTACGTCTATGATCAAACGCATGCCTTGAAAACGGGTCGTTCGCAATGGGGACTTCACTTCTTCCGAAACTTCTCTTATGCTTCAGGGCGCGTCAATACATCAAAGTTCCACTATGGACATGAGTTTGGGGCCCTGGGGCTGCTCTGTGCGACTCCGACCCAAAGGCTGCTTTTCCCGGTCTGGGTGAAACTCATCGTCCCGCAGACGGTTCGCGATAAAGGCGATGCCGTCCTGAAACGTATCGCTTCAAAACTCTCTCGGGGGCTTATCATCTTCGATAGTGCTTTCGCACGCCGAAAGGTCTTTGAAATGTTATTGGGTTTGGGACATCACATCTTGTGTCGGGCGAAGTCGAATGCCGTGTTCTATCGGATACCTAAGCCCCCGAAACACCCCAAACCCGGGCGTCCCAAAAAGTATGGAGACCGTCTGAATATCAGACGCCTGCGCTATAAAACAGTGTCGGTACTGGAGAAAACATATTCCGTCACCGCAGCCGTCGTCCGCACGAAAATGTGTCCCGTGGATGTTCGACGCGTCGTGATACGCAAACGCCCGAAACCCTCAAAACCGTATCGGTATTTCCTCGTCTTTACAACAGACCTGACCCTCGAAATACCGCAGATCATAGAATACTATCAGCAGAGGTGGCACATCGAGACCGCCTTCCGAGACGCAAAACAACACTTCGGGTTCAGCGCGTATCAAGTGAAGTCTCGAAAAAGCATCAATCGCTTTGTACAACTCAGCTTCATCGCAGCGTCTGTGACAAAACTCATCTTTACACTGCCACAACCCACGCAGAAACCGATAAACGTCAAGACCGTTTGTGAGTCTCTCGGCATTCACTGGTATCACCCAAAGAAACTCACACAAGGGCTTCGCATCGCTTATCTACAAGCACAAATCCGGGAGAAACTATTTTCTACGAGTTCCACTGAAAATACAAACTCACACAATATTACACCCGTTTTTCAACAAGATACCGAGCTGCCTTTCGACAAGGCAGCTTGAATATCATAATATTGTCCAAACTTTAGTAAGTGTAATATGTGGAACTGTTTTGTTGACAAAACCGCCCGCGACATCTTTTGACGAATCTTTGAGTTTGTAGTAATCAAAATTCCCTGTTAAAAGACGTTGGCGTGCTAAAGCGACCGCCACACGGCTCGTATCCATGGTTATCCACCGTCTGCCCCACTGCTCGGCAACATAAGCGGTTGTGCCGCCTCCACAGGTGGGATCAAGAACAAGGTCGCCGGGTCTTGTTGTCATTAGAACACAACGCTCTATGACTTTATCTTGGGTTTGAACAACATAAAATCTCTCGTTTGCTTTACCTGATGTATCAATCCAAGCATTCGTCAAACGTTTTACGGGAAAGTCTTGGTGATATTTTTTAAACCATGGTTTTTTCCCTCTGCTTTCCAATCTTCCAGCCGAATTAAGTCTTTGTAACCCTTCTATACTTGTTTTCCAATGGCTCTTTGAATCTGTAAGATGTGTATTTCCCTCAAAGGTAAAAGAAGGTCTATCAGAACCTGCTCCAGCGGAAGTTAATCCCGAAAGTTGATATACTTTAGCTTCCGATGGTAGCAGATTTGTATTTGCTTTTTCTTCTGGAATTAAAGGACGGTCCTTCATATCGATAGTAACGCCCCAAGAGCCTCCCTTAGTTTCACGTGCCCATTCATCACACGGCTTATCTATAAAAACCTGATGATATGCGAGGTTTTCTATGTTCCTCGCGTACCAGAGTAAATAAAACAAATTGTTGTCTAATAATTTTCTTGGTGTTGTTGTCTTAAATACTGATATTTGAGAAACGAAGTTATTGGGTCTAAATACCTCGTCCATTAAATTGCGTACAATATGAACATTTTCATCACCAATCTGCACAAAGATACTCCCACTGTCCGTCAATAGTTCTTTAGCAACAATCAAGCGGTCGCGCAGATAGGCGAGGTAGGAGTGGACACCGAGTGTCCACGTATCACGGTAGGCTTTAATCTGCTCCCGTTCGCGAGTCAAATCTTGTTCTCTGTCCTTTACATCGCGCTGGAAGAGGGTGGGTTGGAAATTGGAGGCAAATTTGATGCCGTAGGGTGGATCAATATAGATCATCTGCACCTTGCCTGCAAGGTCTTCTCGATGTGCAAGGGAGCTCATCACGGTGAGGCTATCACCAAGGATGAGGCGGTTCGCCCAATCTACGTCGTGTTGGTAAAAATCGACTGCTTTGCTATAATCCTGCTGTGGGTCGGCGAAGAGCTCACGCTGAACGTTTTGGCGTTCAGCAACCTGCAGAATGGCTTTAGCACTCACGCGCTCGTGGATATGCAACGCAACCGGATCGACGCTGAAAGATTTTGTCTCCTGTTTGCCTGCCCATTCCAGCCATGGTCCGTGGTGTCGGAGTGCATCGGCGAGAGTTTGGGCTTCCTCGGCATTGAGGGGTCGCTGTTGTGCTATTTGGAGCAGTTCGGGGAGTTTGTCAGCGTCTCCGTTTGGGTCGGATCGGAGGTTGGGTGGTAGGTGCGGGTTGTAGGCGTATTCCTGTTTCGGTGTTTCTTGGATTTTGCCTTGTGCGGCGATGCCAGCGGGTGGATTGTTTTTTCGGGTAGCAGTGTCGTGTCGGTAGTCTTGGACCTCTTTTTGTTGGGTGGTGCGTTTTCTTCTCGGCATTCTGTGTTCCCTTCATGACAATCTAAAAAGTTAGTAGATTGCGGTTTTTATGCGTTTTTTTCTTGACATTTGCGGTAAAATGTTGTATAGTATTTCTGATAAGCGTAATACAATATACCAGATAAACGTTCTTAAGTCAAGGAGTAAACTATTGGCGGCAATGCGTCCAGTTGATCATCACATAAGCGTACACCTCAGTAAATATCTTGGCACGATGGAAGAAGTCCTTAAGTCAGATATATTGACAATTTCCAGTCCCATACTGCCGGGATTAGAACATATAGTAAAAACTGCTGTTGAACCCCTGCAAAACAGAAAACCTAAATTATCAATTATTCTAGATACACTTGGTGGTACAATTGAAGTAGCTGAGCGTATCGTTTCTATTATCCGGTACCACTACAATGAGGTTG
The DNA here is from genome assembly GCA_009839745.1 of Candidatus Poribacteria bacterium. Classification (NCBI taxonomy): domain Bacteria; phylum Candidatus Poribacteria; species Candidatus Poribacteria bacterium. Next base: position 27,993 of record VXPE01000021.1, on the reverse strand, counting down.
ACTTTTTGATTCCTGACCGAGCTATGTCTGCCGGAACGGTTTTTGCGATGTCGGGCGACCGGATCTTCATGAATTATTTTTCTTGTTTGGGACCGATTGATCCACAAGTTTATAAGAATGGAGAGTTCGTTCCAGCTTTGTCATATTTAAACCAATATGAACGGTTATGTAAAAAAGCGGAGGATGGTGAGTTGAACACCGTTGAGTTTGAACTTGTCCGTCAGCTTGACTTAGGTGAACTTGACCAATTTGAACAAGCACGTCAATTGTCCCATGACCTTCTGACTGATTGGCTTTCTACTTATAAGTTCAAGGATTGGGACATTCATAGTTCAACAGGGAAACCCGTTACGCCCGAAGAAAAAAAGAAAAGAGCAAAAAAAATTGCATCCGTGTTGAGCAACAATGAGCGTTGGCATTCTCACGGTCGTATGATTCCAAGGGACATATTAACCTCAGAAGAAATCCGTTTGAAAATTGAGAATATTGAAGATGTCCCGAATCTTTTCCCTACTCTTGATAACTATGTTGGACTGCTCAAAGATTATGTGCAGAGAGAATCGTTTCCCACATTTGTGCACACTCGCGAATATTTTTGATTAAAGAAAGGAGTTTCATAATGAAAAACCTACGTCAATTTTCGATTCCCTCTTCGGTAGTGGATGTTGAAAACAAGACTTTTGGGAGAACCACCGGGGTTCCTATGTTACGCAAACAGGGAACTGACATAATAATTCTCAACAATCCGAAGATTGACCGCGAACTCTTAGAGGAACACGAACGTATGGTCACTAATTCAAAAGGCATCATTCCGGGTAAAAAACAGGGCGCAGATTATAACCTGGCACACCCACTGGCTCGGAAAGATATGCCAACCGATGCCTATCATCTTGGGAGAAGTGTGAGTGAAGTTAAAAAGTCCTGAGCATGGATAAAGGTCTATTAGACATGCCATCCAATTCTTTTTGGGCGAGGAATCTTTTTCCTCGCCTATATTTTTTACATGATAGTGGCAGTCAGTGGTCGGCAGTCGAAATTCAGAGATCCCTCCTACAAGCAAGAGAGTCAGCAATGAGCGATTGGGGCTAATGATTGTAGACTTTACGCGCAACCTTCGTGAAATTTTCATAGCAAATTTCATAGCAGCTTTCATAGTGACTCCTAATGAAATTTCCTAAAACCCAATGTCTATCAGGGTTTATCGCCTCTCACCACACTTGTTGATTTTTCGGTTTGCTATGAAAACTATGAAAATATCTTCAAATTTGCGAAACCTGTTAATGTGTGTTGTATCCTTCCGAAATCCTAAAAATGCTATCCCTGACAACCTACTGTCAACGCCAGTTTGATAAAAGTGGCATGTCGGGTTTCGCTATGGTTTCTGACCCCAAGAAGGCCCTTGAAAACCGCAGATTTGTCCGAATTTCGAGGGGTTTCGTCCGTCTTTACCGCTCTACCTAGAGGAAACACCCAAGCAAAAACACCTACAGTTTTATTTTCAAACTCACGTTATTACAATATCCCTGATGATATTACAGAACTTAGACCTGTGCTGGAATTTGCCTATAACAAACATCGCGGGCAGTAATTCCAATACATGCCTGCCGTAAACATTTCCTATCACTCCACCAAAACCATAGTGAACAGATGTTACGCGAGAGCAGCATTGATAAGATGAATTCCAATAATTTCTCAACGTGCGATGAATCGCACTACTACAAACGGGTCCGTTCCTATGCTGAGCGATGCGGAAGAAAAGGCTAATCCCGAAGGATAGACACTGGGGTTCCATCCTGTAACTGGTGTTGTTTATCAACAATTATCAGCGTCCCTGCCGCAAGTTTCGAGGTAATTTCTATCTCGCCACCGTAAATAGCACCAACGCTGACCTGTTCCCGGCGTGCCGTGTTCCCTTCAACGGTGAAGGTAGTTCCGCTCCCATTCTGAATATGCAGAACTGCATGCAAGGGAAGGAGTTGCACATTTTTCCGCTCACCCATTTTGACAGAAACCGTGATTGTGCCACCCGGTCTTAGACCGCCAGTGTGAGAGAGTGTCCCCACAGAATTCGGGACGTTGGCATGGACAAGCACCGTATTGTCTTCACGGTTGACCGTAGGACTGATAAAATCGATTGTGCCGACGATATTCCGAATACCGGCATCCGTAGAAATCAGGACGAGTTCGCCGCTGTGAATGCGACGCGCATCCGTGACAGGCATTTTCCAAATAGCTTTGAGCGCATCAACACCGATGACTGTAAATACCGGCTTCCCTGTAGGTGAGGTGGCGGATCCTGCATAGTCTCCCATGTTCAAGTGGCGCTCGGCAATAACGCCATCAATCGGGGACTTAAGCGTCGCAGCACGCGCCTGTTCTTGAGCGAGTTTGCGTTGTTCTTCAGCTTGACGCACTGCCGCTTTCGCAATTTCAATCTCTTGCTCCCAAGATTTCGCCGCTACCAGTTTCTGTGCTGCGTTGCGGTCGGCTTGCGCCTGCGTAACTTTTGATTCTGCTAAAGCGATCTCGCGTTCCCAGCTGCGGATCTCCACGAGTTTCTGAGCGACGGCTAATTCCGCCTTTGCTTTCTCTATGGAGGGGTGTGTTGAGTCGTCCACAAACTGACTCGCTGTGACCTGCGCTTCCTCTAAACGGGTTTCTGCCAATCTCAAACGTTTTTCTACGGATTCAAAATTGCTATCACTGATGAGCTGCTTCTCGTGGAGCGATTTGTTTCGATTATAATCCGATTCAGCATCATCGTGCTCCACCTTCGCACGTTCTAAACTTTGTTCCGCATTTGTTTTCGATTTTTCAATCGTCTCCACGGCTGCTTGGGACGTCGCTTCTGCCTGCACGAGTTGGTTACGGACCCGCATTTCAGCGAGCGCTTGTGTCTCCACAAGGTTCGACTGCGCTGTCATTAACGTTTCTTGTGCGATCGCCAACTGAGATTCTACATCTGCTTGAGCGTTTGCTTCCGTTGAGGTAAGTCGGGATTTTACACTGCTGAATGCCGATTCCGCGCGTATCACGGCAAGTGTGGCTTCTCTTGAATCCGTTTCTGCAAGCACATCATCTTTCGCTACACTTTGACCAACGGTCGCTGTCAGGGCAACAATCTTCCCGGGAACATTGGCATATACCTTCACCTCAGCGTGCGGTTCTAAATGTCCGGTATACTGCTTCGTGGAAACAATCGTCCCGCGCCTCGCTGTCGCCACCGGCACAGTGATCGGTGATGCTGCCTTTTGGGCAATTACACTTCCAACACTGAAAGAGAAGATGATAGCGCAAACCCTCAGTAGATGTCTATTAATCATTTTTAAGTTTGTCCTTAAAATCCTTTGTGAACTTTTGCATCTTTGGATGAATCACAAACTGACAGTATGGCTGGTTTGGATTCAATTGAAAATAGTTTTGGTGGTAATCTTCGGCAGGATAAAAGACATCCAACGGAGTAATCTCCGTAACAATCGGAGCGTTCCATATATCGGATGTGTCCATTTCGGCTTTAGATTTTTCGGCGATCTGTTGTTGCGTTTCTGTGTGATAGAAAATCGCTGAACGATACTGGGTACCGACATCAGCCCCCTGCCGATTTAAGGTTGTTGGATCATGTGTATGCCAAAAAACTTCTAATAATTCTTCGTAAGAAATAACGTCCGGATCGAACTGGATCTGAGCCACTTCGGCGTGCCCTGTCATTCCCATACACACCGCTTGATATGTTGGGTTGACGGTGGTGCCGCCGGTGTACCCGGAGACGACCGTGTGAACCCCTTCCACTTGCAGAAAGACTGCCTCAACACACCAAAAACACCCTGCTCCAAGCGTCGCTGTCTCTAATTTCATCTCTTTATTGACGGTTTTCGCGCTGTGGCAAACCCCGTGTCCTCCTTTGACAGTTGTCGGTTATCAGTCGAACTTGCAAAAAGTGGAAAACTATGTTATACTCATACCTTATGAAACGTTTCTTTTTTTTTCCTATTTTCCTGTGTCTGATGGCATGCCAGTCCCAGGAGCAACAGATAAAAACGCTTGTCAATCAACTTGGTGACAGGGCGGCTCTGCGTCGCACCCAAGCCGCCGAAGCCTTAGTCAAAATGGGACCTAAGGCGGTCAATGCTCTCATTGAAGGCGTATCCGATGAAAATCCGCAGATTCGTGAGATGTCGGCATGGACGCTCAGCGAAATCAAAAAACCTGCTGATCGCATTGTCCCTGCCCTTATCTCTGTGTTGACAGATCCCGATGAAAACATCCGAGTTGTCGGCTCTGTTGCCCTACAAAATATAGGTGAACCTGCCGTGCCGTATCTCATTGATGCTTTAACAGCGGAGACAGCAGAGATTCGGCTGAATGCCGCTTATGCGTTAGGTGAAATCGGGACCCCGCTTGACGCAATTTTGCCAGCACTCATCAATACATTGACAGATCCAGAATGGAACGTCCGTCGTCTGGTTGTGCGTGCCTTGGCTACAATCGGTACGCCTGCGGTTGATTCTCTCGTTGTCGCATTCAATTCACCTAACGCTGACCTCCGCCGTATGGCAGAACGCGCCCTGAACGACATCGGTACTCCACAAGCCCGCAAGGCAATTGCGGACGCAAAGAAAGGATTGGCGGATCGCTGAGACTATTTAGCCGAAACTTTCTCCCCTTCCATTCTAAGACAATCATCCCAATAAGAGACAGCATACGTCTTCACAGGTTCAGATTGGTGCGCTTGTTCAAGATATTGCGCTATCCAGTCCAATAACTGTTGCCGGAGTGATTGTCGAATCTCGCCATCCACATAAGCCAACTCGTAGAAATCCAGCCGTGTGTCGTCATCTAACTGAAAATCGACCTGGCGATAGAGGACAAGATTGACTATCAGTCCGAGAGTAAGGTGTTCAATAGGGTTAGGGAGGATACTGAGTGGCGGATCCAATGCGAACAGATTATCCAGTGGTAAGGCTTTTACGTAGTGGCAGCGATTTTCGATACACGCCAGCTGCTGATCAATCATATTGGCCTCAGCCAAATGGATAAGGGCTCGTGGGACATCCGTATCTCTGATAGTGATTTGAGGCGACCGAATCGTGGTTCTATAGGTCAACAACGCCTTTAAGAATTCCTGTTCGGCTTGCGTATAAATTTGGATACCTTCTGTTTCAAGGTCAGTGTAGGTAGTCCCAAGCACACCTACCTCGTCTCTATCAGGAGGTAGAATTACACCGTGTTGCAGAAGTTGGCGCGCGCTGTCTAACAATTTTTCTGTCAGTGTGTTCCCGATTTGGAAAAATTTGACGACCCTATTTTTACAGAGGAGTCGAACCGCTTTGTCGAGATCGCCCTTGCTGCCATACTCTAACCCAAGACTGGTGAGCGTGAAAGCCGTCTGAATCTGCGTCCGTAGTCCTGATTGATCGGAGAGGTCGGTCGTCTTCATTGTAATGAGTTTGTGCGCAATAGCGGCTATATTCTGATAGAGCGTATCCGCCCGTTCACGCGGAATTCCACCGAAAGTGTCTCCGTGCGCTAAGGCTTGTGTGAGGAAGAGTCGCCCGTCAAGCTGCGCCTCGGCGACGAGAGAAAATTTATTCGTCTTTGTCATCGTCGTCCTCATCGTCATCTAATGTAAGCAACTCTAAGTCGACCGTTTCTATGAGGTCGGCTTCAGTGATATCAATACCGGCTTCTTTATCACGTGCTGCGACGCGCTGTGCTCTGTCAGCCTGGACGGCATCGAAAACAGCGGCGAGTTCAGCCTCAACATCTTCCTCCGTATCAATTGCGAAGAGTTCTCTGATGAACATCCTAAAGACTTCATCATCTGCTTCCCAGATAGCATTACAAATCGCCCGGGCGCGTTCATCTACATAATTGATCGCTGGGGAACTCGGATCGAGATACCCAGCTTCAAGCAGCATCCCACTATGGTCATCCTGAAGTGTGACCCGACTGTGGAGAAGTGCTGCCAACAAACGGAGATCAAGTTCTCTGAGAAACCGTCCAAGATCATCTCGCTCACATTCAGAAAGTTCAAAAAGCCAGAGGTCCAATGACTCTTCATCGAGTTTACCGTCGCGCCAGACCGCAATGTCCAGCAGTTCCTCAAATTGCTCATTTGAGAGACATGGCAATAGGACTGAAGCGAGTCCTGTACCGAGCATCGTGTCCAAGACTTGGAGGACATCTTCGGTAGGACTTTCTTGGATAAGTTCAGTGCAATCGGGGACGAGGTAGTAGAGTTTCTCCCGAGATCTCGGATTACGAGTCGCGCTGAGAATATCCAATTGCTGTTGCTTCTCGTAGCTTTGAAAGAGTTGCTCCGCTTGACGCGCCGGTAGGGACAAAAGTTTCTTACTTTCGGAACGTGGGGCTGTTGTTTTTGGGCTGTTCATGCCGACCCTCCATCATGAAAGGGGTTTCAATATTGAAGTGCATCAATTTCTGATAATGAATATCGCCTCTGTCCCTACCTCAAAAACTATTTCTCACAAAATCGAGATTTTTTGATGCTGACGCAATTGGATCATCTTTACCGGGCGTTTCCAGGACAAACCAACTATCGTATCCAACGGCATGAATAGCATCAAAAACAGCAGGAAAGTCAACATCGCCCTCCCCAGCGTGATTCCCATCAGTGTCCTTGATGTGCATCTGTGAGATAGCCCCGCCTAAGCTGCGAATTTCAGAGGGTGAATCGTAGCCAAGCCCTGTGGCGTTCCCCATATCGTAATAAACCCCAACAGTCGACGAACCGACGTTATCAATGATCTGTTGATGCTGTTCAGCACTTAAAGTGGATTCAATTGCAAGGAAAACACCATGTTTTTCAGCGGTTTCAGCAGCCATTTTCAGACCATCAATAAACCGCGATGCGCTGATATGTTCGTCTTCGATCTGACCATTCCCGAAAAACGGCACCAAAATCACTTTCGCTCCGAGTTGTGGACATGTTTCTGCCAGATATTGTAATTTTGCGATTCCCTCGGTCCGCGTGCTATCGGTTGGATGCATAAACGAATATGCCGTGAAGCCACCTGGTGACAGCGAAGATACCTCAATGCCAGCGGCGTCTGCCAAACTGTTCACTTTGTCAATCCCGCCATCTTGCCAGAGCAGATGTTCACGGTAGTCAACGCCCATGCAAATTTCGACACCCTCAAACCCAATTTCTTTCGCCTTCTGAAACGATTCTTCAAAAGGAACGGGCAACATCCCGTCCCGAATACCTACCTTCATACACAACCTCCTGATGGATATAATCTGCGATTCAAACTGAATTTTGCATTAATTCTGAATTTTAACATAGTCTTAGCACGAATTGCAAGGAGATCCACTTTTTGTTTTTCACATTATAGTGTTAATTACGAAACTACGTGAAAAAAGTTGATTTTTTTCAACCAATGTGTTAACATATTTTAGATGAATTATCTGTCCGGACGCGCCAAGAGTTATCTGACGGGTAAAAGAATCCCATTGGATACCGAAAAAGGTCGTCCAGTATGTAAATAAAATAGAGAGGATATATGTTCAATGAAACAGATTACTTGTATAACTACGATTTTGTTTCTATCTGTATGTCTCATCCCCGGCGTTTTCGCACAGGCATTGATGAGCGACGAATTCACTGGAACCGGTCAAGACCTTCAATCCTTTTGGCAGGTCAAGGACGGCGATAAAAGCCCATGGGAACTCCAAGACGGACTGCTCGTTGCCGAGGCAGGCTTCGACCAGAACTTGTGGGGAGACGATACCACCACACGTTTCTATCAAATCACAGATATGGATCAGTTTGACATAGAAACATCAATGGTTGTTGACTACGCTGATGCTTGCACCGTAGCCGGCATCGTTGTGTATTCTGCAACGACGAAGGATCACCAGAATCGCGATGGTCAGTGGGTGACCTTGAAGTTGTGGGGGCGCGGTGCTGCACAAAATAACAACGCAGTGCTTCAGTATCAACGCCGTCAAAATGATGATTCTGCTTTGGGATACGTCGGCACACAACCCGACTACATGCCAGATCAAGGTGTTATTCCGGTTGAATTACGCGTCAAACGCGACGGCGACGAATACGAGTCATGGTTCAAGCCAAACGCAGAAGGTGACTGGGTCTCGGTCGGTAAAGCGACTAACGAACTCGAGGAACCTCTTGAGGTCGGCATCTACGTCGGTATTTGCGAAGGTCAAGGTGCCGGTAAGATGACTGTCACTTTTGACTATTTCCGAGAAGCGTCAAGTCCGGCGACCCCTGTTGATCCGCGCGGTAGACTCGCTGTTACGTGGGGCGAACTGAAAGGACAATAGTAGTAGCGACCGATGTTCGCAGCTACTTTGAATTACTGGCGGCTCTAATGCCGCCAGTTCCTTTATGGAGACAAGATTTGAAACAAGCGATTATTTTATTTTCTATCGGCTTCGCGATGCTTTACGGCATAACTTCCGTGCAAGCCGCGGCCTCTCTCGGGGACCCTTTCGATGGAACCGCCTTGAAGAACCCGAATTGGAAATGGAAGACTTCCGACGAAGAAGGCGTTGAACCGAAAGAATGGGATATGGGCAAAACGAAAGCCGGATGGCTTCACATCAAAGGTGAACTGAACCGGAATCTTTGGCCCTCAGACACGACGAATCGGCTCTATCAGGAACACGAAGGGGATTTTGATATAGAGACGCATCTCTTTATGGATTACGAAGATGCTTGTGTCGTCGCGGGAGTTGTTGCGTACTCGCCGACCACAAAGGATCATCAGGGACGTGAAGGGGAATGGGTGACGATTAAACTCTGGGGACGCGGTCCCGCGCAAAACAACAATGCCGTTATCCAATACCAGAAACGACAATTTGATGGCGGTGAAGGACTTGTCGGGGTCGTCCCCGGTTTCCAGGACCCAGTGGGTGAAATGGCACTTTACATGCGACTCCGCCGTGAAAAAGATACTTTCACGGCATGGTGGAAACGGAAGGCCAAGGATACATGGATAGACATCGGCGAAACCGAACAGGAGTTCGATGAACCCCTTGAAGTCGGTATCTATGCCGGTATTTGTGACGGTAAAGGTAAGCAGATCGCGCAATTTGAGTATTTTGAAGATCTTCTCGTGCCATTTGATGTTTCACCGCGTGCAAAATTGCCGATCGCTTGGGGGGACTTGAAACGTCGACATAGCAGACCGGAGCCTCGTTAGTTATGAATGTAACCCTAAATTGGCTTAAAAACTACATCAATTTTGAATTTTCTCCAACTGAACTCGCCGATCGGTTGACAATGTTAGGTGTTGAGGTAGAATCCGTCAAGCATCTTGGAGCCGATCTCGAAGGTGTAATTGTGGGAAGTGTCACCTCGGTCCGACCTCACCCAAATGCTGATAAGCTTGTGCTGTGTCAGGTAGATACTGGTGGTCCTGAAGAACTTCAGATTGTCTGCGGTGCCCCGAATGTCCGCGAGGGAATGCTCGCGCCTGTTGCGACAATCGGAGCGACACTACCCGTCGGTTTGACAATCAAACGCGCGAAGCTGCGCGGCGAAACTTCAGAAGGGATGCTCTGTTCCGAAAAGGAATTAGGACTCTCTGACGCTGCCGCCGGTTTGATGGAACTCCCGACAGATATACCCCTTGGGACCCCTCTTTCAGAGGCTCTCGGATTGGACGATGTCGTCTTTGAACTCGAGATTACGCCCAACCGTCCGGATTGCCTCAGCCTGATCGGTATCGCTCGCGAAATCCGAGCGGAAACCGGAAATCCTTTAAAACCGCCTACTGTTGACCTGACAGAAAGCGACATCGACGCCCAAGAGTTAACATCTGTCACGATTGATGCCCCAGATCTTTGCCCGCGTTACGCAGCACGCGTCATTCAAGGCGTTAAGGTAGCAGAATCTCCAGCATGGTTGCAACAGCGACTTGCGTCTGTCGGTATAGGCGTTATTAACAACATTGTCGATGTCACTAATTTCGTCTTAATGGAATATGGACAACCGCTCCATGCCTTTGATTATCACAAACTCACAGAGAACCGTATTGTTGTTCGCCGGGCGAGGGAGGGTGAACACATAACAACGCTTGACGAAGTTGAACACGAACTCACATCCGATATGCTCGTCATCGCGGATGCTGAACAACCTGTCGCACTCGCTGGAATTATGGGTGGCTACGATTCGGAAATTACGGAAGCGACCTGTGATGTGCTATTAGAGAGTGCCTATTTCAACCCATCAAGCGTTCGTGCCACCGCAAAGGCGTTAGGAATCAGCACAGAGGCATCCTACAGATTTGAGCGTGGTGCCGATCCGGGTGTTGTCCTCGCTGCCCTTGACCGTGCGTCCCAACGCATTGTGGAGTTGGCGGGTGGAACAATCTGTGAAGGTGTCGTTGATGTCTATCCGGGACAACAGCCCTTGACCGAAATTCAACTCCGTCCGGAACGCGTCAATTTCGTATTGGGGACGACCCTTGAAGCATCAGAAATGGTGCAGATTTTGAATCGTCTCGGTTTCGATGTGGATGCTACTGGAGATATCTATCACGTCACTGTGCCGACGTTCAGGGCTGACATGACTCGCGAAATCGACCTCATCGAGGAAATCGCGCGGGTCCACGGCTACGATAACATCCCGACAACATTGCCCAAAGGCGATATTCCTGTTCCAGCACAGGATCCGAAGACAGAAATTCGAAAGCGAATCAAACATTTTCTCCTCGCAGCTGGGATGATGGAAGCGGTGAATTATAGTTTTTGCGACCCGAATTGTTTTGATAAGATCCGGTTGAATCCGGATGATCGACTTCGTAACACCTTGCGACTCCAGAACCCGTTGAGTCCAGAGATGTCAGTGCTACGCACAACACTAACGCCAGGGCTGCTCGCAAATGCACAGCATAACCGTAACCACCAGATAGACACTATCGCGCTCTTTGAAATCGGCGGTGTATTCGTCCACGATGGCGAAGAGAAAGAACCGGAACGCGTTGCGGGTGTTCTGGCAGGGCAGATTGGGGAAGGGGTCTATAGCGATCCTTACCGTCCCCCAGATTTCTTTGACATCAAAGGACTTGTAGAGGAGATGCTTGAGGTATGCGGCGTTGTTGATTGGACGCTACAGAAGACGGATACTCCGACCTTCCATCCGGGTAGGAACGCGGAAGTGCTGTTAGGTGATAAACGGATCGGTGTTTTCGGCGAGGTACATCCAGAAGTTCTCGAAAATTACGATTTACCGTATAAGGCATACCTCTTTGAGTTTGACCTTGACGGCTTAACAGATGTTGCTACATTTGCCAAACGCTTTGAACCGATTTCCGTCTATCCGAAGGTGGCTCGCGACCTTGCGATTGTCGTGGATAAGGAGATACTGTCAGATATGCCGACGGCACTTATCTATACAACGGGCGGCGACTCCGTAGACTCGGTGCGTCTGTTTGATGTCTATGAAGGGGAACAGGTTCCGAAGGGTAAAAAGAGTCTCGCCTATACGATCACCTATCATTCTACGACCGAAACCTTGACAGATAAAGCCGTCAATGCCCTTCACGACGAAGTTGTCAAAGGGCTGAATCGTGAATTGGGCGCGGAATTACGCATGTAGTTTAATGGTTATCGGTTGTCAGTGGTCAGTGGTTAGTCGCCCGCTTGTGCCGGACAAAACGTTTGTAACCGCACAACGATCTACTAAAAGCCGATTGCTATATATCTGAGGCTTCGACCAAATTTGAGCGAGAAAAGAATACAAAATCTATTTGCAGCCGTCGCCTACCACTACGATTTTCTCAACTCGTTGTTGAGTCTCAGACGCGACAGGGCTTGGCGGCGCGAAACGGTCAAAGCAAGCGGTGTTGACTTACGGAGTAAGGTGCTGGATGTCTGCACAGGCACGGGTGAACTCGCCCTTGCGTATGCCGATAAAATTGGAGCAGAAGGGTTTGTAATCGCTTCAGACTTCTGCTTTGAGATGCTGGTCATCGGCGATGAGAAGGTGGAACGGAAGGAACGCGGAACAGGCACGAGTTTTCTGGCAGCGGATACCCTGATCCTTCCCTTTTTAGACGATACGTTTGATGTGGTTTCTGTCGGTTTTGGTATCCGAAATGTCTCAGATCTGGAGATGGGGATACGCGAGATGGCGCGCGTCGCAGCCCCCGGAGGTCGGGTCGTTATTTTGGAGTTTACGCAGCCCGTGAATCCGCTATTCCGGAGCCTCTACTATTTCTATTTCACCAAGATCCTACCCTTTGTCGGTAACCTCATCTCTCGGAGTCAGGACGACGCTTACGGGTATCTCCCCCGTTCCGTCATGAAGTTCCCGAATTGTGAGGCGTTGAAAGCCGTTATGGAGCAGTGTGGACTGACAGATGTCCGGTTCTATCGAAAAACGTTCGGTATCGTTTCAATTCATGTTGGTCAGAAACCTGATAACTGCCTGACCTAATTGTATCGGCACTTCATACCTAATGCTATCAGACGCATCGGCACTAAACACTGCCATCAAACTTCAGTAAACGTTCAACGTGCCCCACAACGCATTCAGATACCCCTTCTAAACTGTAACCTCCTTCCAACGCAGAGATAACACGTCCTGATGCCGTCTCCTGAGCAAGTTCAAGGATTAGGTCGGTCAGTGTAGAAAATCCGTCTGCCGTGAGTTCAGTCCCTGAGAGCGGATCAAGGTAGTGCCCATCGAAACCGGCTGAAATTAAGATGACCTCCGGCGAGAAATCTCTTAAGGCAGGAATGAGAACATCCGTAAAGACCGCAGTGTATTCATTATCACCACTCCCTTCAGGCATCGGCATGTTCAGCGTTGTGCCACGTGCTTTTCCACTTCCACGTTCATAACTGGAACCTGTGCCGGGGTAGAGCGGCGACTGGTGAATCGAGAAAAAGAAGACCGTCTCATCTTCATAAAAAATGTCTTGTGTGCCGTTTCCGTGGTGGACATCCCAGTCTACAATCGCGACCTTGCCAATCCCTTGTTCCCGTTGAAGATAACGAGCAGCAATCGCAATGTTGTTGAACAAGCAAAACCCCATGCTCTGTCCCTGTGTCGCGTGGTGTCCGGGCGGACGCACCATCGCAAAAGCATTTTTCACAGTTCCTATTGCAACCGCCTCCGCTACACGCAACACACCCCCAGTTGAAAGCAAAGCAATATCATACGATTCATGCCCGACGGTGGTATCATAAGTGAGCGGAATTTCCTGTTCACAGTGTCGTCGGATATGTTCCGGATAAGCAGGATTATGTGCGTAACAGAGTTGTGCGACACTCGCGGGTACCGGTTCTATGGGATGTAACTGTTCCCAGACCTCGCTTTCCTGAAGTGCGGCTAAACTCGCGCGCAGCCGATCGGGGCGTTCTGGGTGGTTCGGACCGGTGTCGTGATTAAGGTAATCTGGATGATAGGCGAACCCTGTTTTTTGTGTCATATTGGCAGTCCTTGGACCTTGGATTGTTAGAGTGACTATTGGGTATTACACGGAGTCTTGTTTACGGAGAGAAGGTCGAGTTCTTTGTGCAGGCGGGAATTCGCATTATTGTCCCGATGGACACAAATACAATTAACACCGTAATTTCTCGCACAATGCCACTTTTCGTGACTTGGAATTCGATCCTTCAGTGAGTGGGTTTGACCAATGTATAAAAACGCGTGTTTACCTATTCCGTCTGAACCAACGGTACGTCTTGAGAGTATGTAAACTGCCCCAACAGAATTGAAAACTGTGTCTGTAGTATAAACCTCAAAGGCATAGGTGCTGAATTTGCCTTTAAAAGTTGCATCGGCTATTTTTCCCATGCTGTTCTCCTCTATGCCCATTTGTTATATCCAAAGCACAGTATCAAGTAACGATTCTGCCCTCATTGCCAAAGAAGTTTAAGGATAAGTTACAGCCCAAGTGAACCGCCAAGTTGAAGACGAAATTTCAGGGAAAGGTTCGTACTCGCGAATTACGTTACCAAGGTCAACACCTGACGGATTTTCATCCTGCTCAACTTCCGTTTCAAAAAGTTCGGGGGAGTCCACAGATGAGCGAGGCTGAGGGATTTCATCGCCATACTGTTTTGATGTTTCTATCCAACAGGATATCGCGTCTGCACCATTTGCTATTGCTTCCCCAATGGTGTCTCCATCGGAGATACACCCCTCCAAGTCAGGAAATTCAATTAAATACCCTCCACCTTCTTCATCAGGCAGTATACTTATATAAAATGGATACCCGAGCTTATTCATAATTCATACCTCCAATTGATCTATCATTTTCACAAGTCGTCGAATATACATAGGTCTTATTGGGCGGTGGTCAGGAATGGTCAACCGAACACCTGAATCGTGACGTAGTGTAACATGGCTGCCTCCGCGTTTCGGTCGGTTGATTGAAAATCCATATCGTCTTGCTAAGGTCTCAACATGGGTAATCCGCCAGTTATCGCGCGGATTATTCCTCATTTTTTCCAGCAATTTATCTCGACGCATGGAAATAGCACTCCATACAGGGCATTTGCCATCGGTAGGATAGCACTTTAAAATTATAACCCGTTATATGCCCCTTATCAAGTTAAAATTCAATTCGAGAAATTACATTAGAAGTTTTTTGATTTTTCCCGGCTGTGCCCAATTGCATTTGCCTGCACCGTTGAGCTGCCGCAACAATTTCGGGATTTCGGGGTTCTCAAGCACACGCTTAATCTCGTGTGCGGTATCTTCAGACCAACACGGGATAAACGCATGCATCGATTGGTTGCCTTGCCACGCCTGTCCATCTACGCAGCTCAGCACAACAGGCTTAAATTGGCTTTTCCCATACGCTTCCCACATCACTTTGAACGGCGCAAACGAGTAGGGACCGACACCCAACAGTGCCCACCAATACCCCCTATCAATCGCCCTTCTGAGAAGCGTTCCCTTCCGGAATCGCAGTGTTTGTTCAGCATCGCGGAGGTATTCTTTCAACGGACGATGCTGTTCAATCTGATGCTGCGTAAGCGGTTTTCCTGTTTCCCGATGATACGGTAGCAGTATCCATTTATAAGGAGATGACGCGTCCTGTCGCCAAATCTCCTTTGTTGCAAGCGGATACAAAAATGCTTCAGGAAGATGTGAAGGCTTGTCTTCAAAAATAAAAACACTGTTGGCACCACATGTATTCACGCCCTGTCGTGGGGTTTGTGTCGGCGGCAAATTAAGGTCAACAGTTATGTCTGTGTTTAGTTCGTTGAGGTCCCGCACGACCCGCCATGGGTCTGTAGACTTTTTAAGTGGAACAGCCTGATGCTCGGTCCAGTTTCCGTTCAGTTCCCTGAAATACCTAACTGGAAACTTCTGAGGCGTATCGCACCGAAATTTAGCACAACCGTATGACGTGCCGACCCCTTCAAATACCCGTGTCGACGTGAATTCATAAACCGTATCTACGGCGAAATCGCGCCGGTTTGCGCGATACTCTCTAAAACCACTATGCGCGCCGTCACCGAAAAAGAGGGAAAGCGGGAGATAGAAATACCCAACTCCGTTCTTTTTTAGCAATTGACCGAGGCCGATCTTCAAAACAAGTGCCGCGATGTCGATACGAGAGGCACCTAAGAGCAATCGTTGTTTGTCTGGAACCAACCCTTCTGAGAGAAAAAAAGGCTTTATACGCGTTTTGTAATCCGATGGCAGATTTGCGAAATTCACCCACGGTGGGTTGCCAACAAGAATGTCATACTTTCCGGCGTGCGACTCTATAATCACATCTTGGCAGAAGAGTTGGGATGCTGGGAAATCAAAACCGAATTCTTGTGCGACGTTTTTTCTAAAACACGTTAGATGTGAAGTCTTCATCTCGATGAGCGTGAGTCGGGATAAGCGCTCTGCGGTAATTGGAACACCTCTACGACGCGCGATGTCCAGAAATGCGAGGACGAATGCGCCTTTCCCAGCTGCGGGGTCGCAGATGTGTGCACCCTCAATCCATGCATCGAAAATATCCCATTTATTGATGAGCCACTTTGCCCATTCCAGTGGGGTAAATACCTCTCCAATTGTAGTTGATTTATCCAACATAGTCTGCCAATTCGGTATCGTAAGAGCGGTATTTTGGTCGCGATTCTTCATCGCAGGGTCAATCTCTGAACCGCGACCTTCTGCTTGATTCACTGTTTCATCATCAACTTATCGGGCTGTCTTCACTCTTGCCCATGTCGTCGCCAGTTTTCCTTCCGGTTCAACGGCGAAAGCCTCGTCCCACCCATTGAGTAGCTGCTGAATCTCATCCGCCTCAAGGGCACGACTGAGAAGGACAATCTCGTCGATACCCCCTGTAAACTGTTCTGGACCGAATTTAAGTTGTAGCGTTTCTCCAGGATTAACCTTACCGTTCCACTCCGGTTTCCAATCTGCTTTATTGGATGACAACGCTCCTTTTTTGCTCTCAGGTTCGCCGTCAACGTACATCTCAACATTTTTTCCGTCGTATGTCCCGGCGACATGGTACCACTTCCCTTGTTCCAATTCTGTTTTACCGTAGAATCCGGGTGTAATACCGGCACCTGTCCAGACTCTGAATGAGAAACCGTCGGGTATCGGTTCACCACCGGACTGGTCTTCTAACAGGTAGGCACCGTTTTTTCTGACACCGGTATCTGAGTCGGCATCTACGCGAAACCAGGCAGCCACGGTCAATTCGTCTGATATACTTTGGAGGCTTTTTGAATCTGACACATCAATGCTACCCCCACCACCCGCAACGACGGCTTTACCAAATTTACCGTCTTCAAACTTAAAATTACCGACAAGCTTTCCATCATTGCCGTTAGCTGTTGCATCTTTAACATCGCCTTCAAAGAGCCAGACGCCAACAATCGCCGGATCGTCTTCTTCTAATGCCCACGAGGTGACACCAAAGCATAAAAGCAAAGCAGTACCTATATATAATAGTTTCATTTGAAATTCTCCATGAAATGCGAAACGTCTAAAATCTTGTTGGACACTCAGTTTTAAAATACTGAGCCAACGGGTTATCCTCTATTTTTTACATAAGATATTATATCACATCTCTCTTTTTTCTAAACCAGGATTTGTGCATGACCGAACCGCAAGGAAAAATTGGCAGTCGGTTCTCAGTTATCAGTTAAGAGATGTTCTTTTTCACCAAACCCGTAGCTTGCAACAACGGCGCAAGCGGTTCTACGTAAAGGCACATTAAAGTTCAAATGCACCTGACCGAACCGCAAGGAAAAATTAAAACTTGTAGATTCATGTGGAATATGCTAAACTTTAAGACATCTTTGGAAACTTTATGTTACACGGTTAAGGTGAAAAGAGGACAATCAGATGGTTCAACAGAACACACCGCGCGTATTTCACGTAATGACGAAACCGATCGGGCCGATATGTAACTTAGACTGTGAGTACTGCTTCTATCTGGATAAAGAGAAACTCTATCCCGAAACGCGCTCCTTCCGCATGACTGACGAAATTTTGGAGAACTACATCAAGCAATACATTGATGCACAGGAGACCAACGAAGTCACGTTCGCATGGCAAGGCGGAGAACCCACGTTGATGGGGGTAGACTTCTTCCGACAGGCAGTCAGATACCAGCAGAAGTACAGACGTCCCGGTATGCAGATCCAAAATACGTTTCAGACGAACGCCACCCTCCTCAATGATGAATGGGCGGAACTGTTCAAGCGGAACAGATTTTTAATCGGGGTCAGCATCGACGGTCCCCCAGAAATTCACGATAAATACCGCTATGACAAACGCGGCAGGCCATCCTCTGATCAGGTAATTCGCGGGTTGCGTGTCTTGCAGCAGCATCGGGTCGATTACAATATACTGTGCGTCGTCAATAAACATAACGCTGAATATCCGCTGGAGGTCTACAACTATTTCAAAGAGCTCGGCGCAGAATTCATGCAGTTTATCCCAGCGGTTGAGCATTTCGGGGGCAAGAATGTATCCCCGCGTTCCGTCACGGCGCGTCAATATGGCAAATTCCTTTGCACTATTTTCGATGAATGGGTCGTCAACGACATCGGAAGGATCTTCGTCCAAATTTTTGATGTCGCATTAGAGGGATGGCTGGGTTATAATCCGAGCCTCTGTATATTCAATGAAACCTGCGGGGATGCGCTTGCCATTGAGCATAACGGCGACCTCTACTCCTGTGATCATTATGTCACACCCGACTATCACGTCGGAAACATTGCCGAAAATACGATTGCCGAGATGGTGGATTCAACATTCCAACGCAAATTCGGGACCGATAAACGGGATACATTGCCTGAATACTGCCGGAATTGCGAAGTGAAGTTCGTCTGCAATGGGGGCTGCCCAAAGAACCGATTCATCAAAACGCCTACAGGTGAAGATGGCTTGAACTACCTCTGTGCTGGCTATAAACGGTTTTTCAATCACATTGACGAACCGATGAAGATGATGGCTTCCGCACTACAAGCCGGACGCCCTGCAAATAGTATTATGCCACTCCTCCGTCAACGTCAACAGGAGAAAACACGCGTCAGCGCCACAACAATCTCACGGAAAATCGGACGAAACTCGCCGTGTCCATGTGGTAGTGGACGGAAATATAAGCAGTGCTGTCTAAACAAAAAGTGATCTGGTGGATCGGTGGCATCTGTTTTACAACTCTGCGGAACACTTTCAGGAAGTCGCCATTGGTAAGGACAATACGGTGAACTGACGAAAGAAGACCCGTATCCCTTATCGAAAGAAACCGATTCAAGCGAGGAAAAATGTTAACTATCTGTTACGACCCGTATTCTGGCACATTAGGCAGATTCACACGTGCCGAGATTTTTGACCTCGTTGCTGATGCAGGCTACGAAGGTATCAACATCCCTGTGAATTCCGGCTTTCTCGGTGAACTCTCGACTGCGGAGATAGATGACGCTGTGAGTCTTGCTGAGCAACACAATCTCGTTGCCCCGACGATCGGATTCGGCAATCACATCCTGACAACGCCCGCCCGAAAAGAAGAGGCACTGCAGCACTTTGAGATTGTCCTCGAAGTCGCTCGCCGATTTGACGCTGAAGTTATCGGGGTGTGGGTGAACCCCTCCGAGGGGGTATCGCGACAGGAATCTCTGGACGCACTTGCTGACAGTCTGTCTCAGATGATACCCGTTTGCAATGAAAATGGAATGAAGATAGCGCTTGAGTTTGAAAAGGGGTGTCCGCTTGATAACTATCGCGAAGGCGTGGAATTTGTTGAGGATACCGGTCTGCAGGTCTATCTGACGTGTGATACGTATCATCTTTTTAACGATGGTGCGGAACCGCACACAGCAGCGCACGCGATGAAGGCATGCCTCGGTGATGTGCATCTATCAGGGAGTAATCGCGGCGAACCGGGGGGTGGCGTTTTCGATTTTGAAACGTTTGCGCAAGGCTTAAAAGAGATCGGTTTTTCAGGGCCGCTCGTTGTCCAGTACAAGATGGAAGATGTCGCGAGTATCGCGCGCAGCTGCGAGTTCACCCAAAAGTTCCGAGCGATGATACAAGCATAGAAAGGAGATTTCGGATGAGACGGATTGCCTTTTTAATTTTTGCCCTTACCTTTATAATAACAGTTGGACACGTTTATGCACACGTGCCAGAACACCCCCCAACAGAAACAGGAGATTTCCAGTTTGTAGCACACCATGAAGTATCTGAGCGGACCAGTGGGCAGGGCGCGCTGAAGTTCAAGGTGCTTTATATGCGTGACCATTTTCCGCCAGAAGTTGTCGCCGCACTCGACACGGCACACGGTGGGTTTGATGTGGACCGACGGGACGGGAAAGGTGAAACCTATTTCGCACTACCGGGGGTCGGCATCATCCAGATAAGTGCTGACCTGAAGACCACACACCTCATCGAGACCCCTCCAGCTCTGAAAGCAGCCAACGCACACTACACAACCGTCTGGATGACCTCTGAAGGAACTCCCTATCTCTCTTTCCCAGCAAACGATGTCGGCAAGATTTTCACGACGACGATGGAGGGAACACTCGTCCATACACTGGAAGCTCCGGACGCAATGACGGATTTCAAACATCAGGCAGTTAACACCTATTTCAGCGAAGGTGGGAAGTTTGTGCCTACCGGCATAACACATATTGATGGAATGCTTTACGTTACGACGGGTTACTCCGATTTAGATTACATTTTGGGCGCGGAACTCACGAGCCTTGAACCGCTTGAGGCGAGTTGGTATCCGTTGGCATTCGGGGGTAAAGGTGATGAACCGGGGCAATTCGGTACAGGACATCACATTACCGTGCCGGACGGAACAAAGCGATTGGATGCTTCTGATCGGGCAAATGCAGAAATTGAACGCTATTCTCCAGATGGCGCCTACTTGGAAACACTCCCGCTTATTAAAGGATCATTCCCGTGTAGCATTGACTACGAAGCGGGATACGCTGTCGTCGCGTGTCTGTTTGGACCCAACAAGG
Source organism: Candidatus Poribacteria bacterium (assembly GCA_009839745.1). Lineage (NCBI taxonomy): Bacteria > Candidatus Poribacteria > Candidatus Poribacteria bacterium. The sequence goes on along the minus strand of VXPE01000021.1, from coordinate 7,554 downwards.
AAAAAGGCGCACCGCTCTACATCTTGGAGGGCAACAACCTTGTTTCAACGGTTATGTTAAAAGCGGAATTGGGTGTGGAGACCTTCCAGCATCTGCATGGCGCGGTAATCCGCAAGATTGACGGCAAACTTTACATTATTGCGCAATCGTGGAACCCTGGGGATATTATCATCTTGGAACAGGTAATGTAGAATCTCGCCTCGTAGGGATCGTATTACTCCTGTTTCAGCTGTGTAAGGCTATTCTCGCTCCGGTCATACAGATAGGCGTTCCGACCCGTGAAATACTGGGCGTAGACATTCTGCCAATCACTGTTTGTCAATTTCCATCGAGGTAAGGGACCGAGTTTAAAATAGACAATATCCGCCTCTTCCAGAGACTGAAAGGGATAATCTCCAATCGGTGCATCGCGGCGCTGGGGTACAAAAATAACAGCGTTATGAATGTTCTGCTCCGCTACCATCGGCGGCAATTTTTGATAGACAGGGTCCCAATTCTGATACACCTCTCCGATGCGGACATAACTCCACACGATGTTGACACTGAGCAACAGAAAACATATCCCGACCCCAATTGCAAGCCCGCGTCTTTGGAACGGTTTGAACCGTTCATAGAGGATACATATACCACGCGCTGCTAACGGGATGAACCCAAGAAATGTTGACTCGGTATAATAACGCGCATTCACAGGCGTGAATCCCCACGTCGAACCCTCAAAGTAGAAGAAGGCATAAAGCAATAAATTGCCCACGAGTAGGGCGATGCAAAACACATCGTATCTGTTGCGCGAGCCGTGGAAGAACGGCAGAAGGACGAGACACCACGGCAGGATTAACGGCACAAAGGCGATGAACCACGTCACTGATAGTTCTATCTCCTTCAATAAATTATGGTGATAACTTCCCCAACCGAGGGCGTTGAAACTGATGCCTGGGAGGATGTGTCGCCAGGTCCGTTCGAGTGCCCATGCGGGTGTAAAAATAAACCCCTCTTCAAGATTGGGTTCGTATCCTTCCATGCGAAGCCCGAAACCGATTTTGTCGTAAGGCTGCGCGACCGTATGCGTGAACATGAACGGATCTTCCGTAAAATGTGCGTTCCATGACATACACACACCCAACATCACAACGAATGGAATAAAGAAGAACCCTAAGCGTTTCAGTGTAGGAAGCAACGCCTGCGCTGCTTCGTGTTGATGTTTCCATTGGGTGAACAGATAGTCAAGTGTTAATAAACCTTCGAGGGACTTGCGATGATCAGATACTTTGAACCATTGGGTGAACAGATGGTAAAGGGTTAACCCCGCACCGACAACACCAAAGACGACCGCCGAGAGTGGACGTGTATTAAACGCATATCCCAACGCAAACCCTGAGAGAAGCGGGTAGCCAATCCGTGCGAGCAGAGAGGCATCGTCTTTGCAATTCAGCGTCCTGAGGAGTGTAAGGAGATAAAGTGAAAGGTAGAAACGACTTACCGGTTCACTAAACCACGTCGAACCCATCCCAAGCGTTGCTGGCGAAATAAGCGCGAATCCTGCGGCAATCAGTGCGATTCCCGGATGGATGTCTCCATATATCTCTTTCACAAATAGGTAGAGCAGCAGCAACGCGCCCCCTGTTGCAAGTGCGGGAATCAGCCACGGCGCGTTGATAAATACGCCGAACATCAGCATCAAGGCGTTTCCGAATGGGTATTTTGAATACCATTTCCCGTTTAGCACATTGATATGCGGAGAAGAGGAGAATCCGTGTTCCGGGGGGGATGGTACTGAGAGCTTACCCTCGGCGAACAGCTTTGCTTGGAATAGATACGAGACGGTGTCTGGCTCAAAGTAGGAGAACTGAAAATAGATACCGCATAGGAATATCGATAGCAGGACACCGAGGATAGAGATGATGTAAATAGGTTTAATTTGCATTGCGTTGTTCGGTGGTCTGTAAAAAAATTTGACATTCATTCTTCAATGAGGTATAATATCATTAAATTGAATTAAAATCAACGACTTTATTAATGGCAAATTCCAACTTGCAAGCGATACTAAAAAATGTGTAACATCAATACATTTAACATTCATCACCATCATTCGGTCCACTTCTAAGTTGAGCGGATGAGGGAATATGAATAACTATCTTTGATACGAAGCAAGTCTAACTTGTCTGGACCCTGGTAAACAAGCCGCTCTCCTCCGCACCGCGTTGTCGGTGCCCGTGAGAAAAAGAGCAAACCGTTTACTGGGTTTTTTTTTGACATATTAAGGAAAAATTAAAATATGGAAAAGTTTGAGAAACCCGCTGGAACGAACGATTTTCTACCTGAGCAGATGGTTCAGCGAAATTTTGTTGAAAATATTGTCCGTGAAACCTTTGAAACTTATGGATATGCACAAGTTCAGACCCCCTTGTTTGAATCCTTTGCTCTATTATCGGCGCAATCTGGTGAAGAGATCCGACACAAGATGTTCACGTTCGTGGGTTCGGATCGGGTGGATTATGCCCTGAGACCTGAGTTGACTGCCCCTGTCTGCAGACTCATTGCCAATGGCGAACTACAACACCTTCCCTATCCGTATAAACTCTATTATATTGGGCAGTGTGCCCGACAGGAACCGATTACTGATGGTGCTGAAGTAAAGCGGGAATTCCGACAGGCAGGTGTTGAACTCATTGGACCGGCTTCCGCCCACGCAGATGCTGAAATTATTACGATGCCGATTCGAGTCCTTGAGAAACTCAACATCTCACATACACAGTTAAAAATTGGCAATACAGGTGTTTTCCGTGAGATTTTCAAACAAGGCGGGCTTGATCCAAAAGACCAAGCAGAAATGATTTGGGACATCGACCATCTTGTAAGTCTCCGTAATGACAGTGAACTTTGGGATCTCGAAACACTACGAGATACGCTCAATATGCTGCGGCGTCTGCAAGGAGTTGATTACCAAGGCGATGGCAAAATTGAGACTGACTGGATTCAGGAATTAACCGAAAGCACCGTCCCCACTTTTGCAGAAAAACTACCGACTATCGCTGAGGAGACTTATAAGGCGAGATGGCACCGTTATTTCAATGTTGCTGAAGAAATGGCGCGGTGTTGTATAGAGGTTTCAAAAGTTTGTGGTGATAAGAACACTGTGATGATAGTGTGGGAGAAGTGTCTCGGGGATACCGCGCAACCCGCGCGCCAAGAACTACTTACCCTCTGTGACTCTCTGGAAAACTACGGTATTACAGATTTTGAAATCAATTTGGGTATCACGCGTGGTTTCGATTTCTATACCGGCACGGTTTTTCAAATCGAATTGCCTGAGAAACGTCTATCGCTTTGTGGTGGTGGGAGATACGACAATTTGATCGCTTCCTTCGGTGGGCCGTCAATACCTGGTGCTGGATTTGCTTTCCAATTTGACGTGCTTGTGGAAGCCTTTAATGACACAAATAAGACAACTGTTAACGGGAGAAAAGACTACTTCATCGCAGCGGAAACACCCGAAGGTATTGCTGAAGCACAACGACTTGCTGAAATACTTCGGGGATCAGGTAAGAACGTTGAAGTAGACTTGATGGAACGCAATTTGCAGGCACAACAAGATTACGCCAGTCAAGCGAACTACGATTATCTGCTCCGCCTGGTCCCGGATGCGTCGATCCGCAGGATTCATATCAAAACCGGCGATACACAGATGGTTACTGTCGCAGATCTTCTATAAATATTTCTTCGCACTTTATAGAAGAAGGAGAATTTACGATGAAAACGGAATCACAACGGACGCTGAAACTACTTTTACCGAAAGGGAGTCTACAGGGGGATACGCTTGAAATGTTTCAGCGTGCCGGTTATGAACTCAACGGTTATACCGAAACGGATAGGTCTTATCGCGCGACCTTCCGTAACGACAACGCATTTCAAATCAAGATTTCACGTCCCCAAGAGATACCGGTTTATGTCGGCATGGATGACTTCTACGATGTAGGAATTACCGGTCAAGATTGGGTCGAAGAAACTGACGCAGATGTTGAGGAAATCTTGCCTCTGGAATACGGGCATATTGATATTATCCTCGCGGTACGTGAAGAACGAGACGATATCAACACGTTCGACGAGCTGGTGAATTTCTCAGATAGAGACATCCGAATATCTACCGAATATTTGAACATCGCCGAGAAATATATCCTTGAAAAGACGGAAAATAGGGTCGCTCCTACGATTCTAACACCATGGAAGCGACTAAACACGCTTGGCAGTTACCAGTCACCTATCACACTCATGCTGTCGTTTGGTGCCACTGAGGGGAAACCTCCGGAAGAGGCGGATGCGATCATTGACAATTCGACGACATCGCGGCGCACGCTCAAGGCGAATGAACTTAAGGTGATCGAACTGTTGCGCGAATCCGAATCTACGCTTATTGCGAATCCGAAGGCACTCCGGGATTCATGGAAACATGGGAAGATTGAAGAACTGAAGCAGACCTTGCGGAAAGGTTTGCGCAGACGGCGGAGTCGAGTGCTCCCCGGACACATATAAACCTTAGGTTAGAAGGGAAGCCCCTTTGAAGGAGGAAAACGCATGGCAACCTTTATTAGACCGCGTGTTCCGCGCGGGATGCGAGACATTTTGCCTGAGCAGATGATTCGCAGACAGTATGTTATAGATGTGATTCGGGACGTGTTCGAGGAATTCGGATTTGAACCTCTGCAAACCCCTGCGCTTGAATTGTCTGAAGTGCTCACGGGCAAATACGGACCGGATGCTGAGAAACTCATTTATCAGGCAGGACATGTTGGCGGAAAGGAGGACATCTCCCTTCGTTACGACCTGTCAGTACCACTTTGCCGAGTGGTTGCGATGCATCCGCAACTTCCGAAACCGTTTAAGCGATACCAAATCGATCCTGTCTGGCGCGCAGAACGCCCACAAAAAGGACGTTATCGTCAATTTTTCCAGTGTGATGCGGATACCGTAGGCACCGAAAGTATGCTCGCTGATGCTGAAAATGTAAATCTCATCTATCAAGTGCTAACGCGACTCGGTTTTGAACAATTCGAGGTTAATATCAATGATCGAAAATTAATCACCGGTATCGGGCAATTCGCTGGTGTGCCTGAAGAACAACTCGGCGGACTCTATAGATCCATTGATAAGTTGGACAAAATTGGGCTTTCGGGTGTCAGGGACGAGTTGGCGGAGAATCAGATTCCGGGACCCGTCATTGAACAGTTGCTCGCGCTGCTGCAGATTGAAGGCGATCCAGCGACGGTGCTGAATGCACTCAGTGAACAACTCGGGGATTCTGAGATAGCGAGAGAGGGTGTCGCGGAATTAGAAGAGCTGAATGGCTATCTCACAACGCTTGGCGTGCCGGACAAATTCTATAGGATGAACGTTTCAATGGTGCGCGGCTTGGAATACTACACCGGTCCGATCTATGAAACCGTTGTAGAGGAACCGAAAATTGGGAGCATCACTGGTGGAGGCAGATACGATGAACTCATCGGAAGTTTCAGCAAGCAGGGTTACCCGGCAACTGGGACCAGTTTTGGCATTGAGCGGATTATTGACGTGATGGAAGAATTTGATATGTTCCCCACGACTGTGGGCAAAACGGTGACACAGGTGTTAGTCACTATTTTCGATGCTGAACTCGCCCAAGAATCCCTGAAATTGGCGACGCTTCTACGCCAAAATGGTATTCGGACAGAGGTCTACAGTCGCCCAACGCGTCTCAGCACGCAGATAAAATATGCGGATACGAAAGGTATCCCGTATGCTGTTATCCTTGGCTCTGACGAATTGGAGGCAGGCAACGTAGCGATTCGGAATCTCGCAATCAGAGAGCAGCAGGTCGTCCCGCGGGAAGCACTCGTCGAGCACATCCAACGATGGATAGACAGTTAAAACGATTATTCACTTGAATCTTCCAAATAGCAATAGCAACGTTAGGGAAACATGAGGCAAATTTATCAACGTCCCAATTTCACTCGCTATATTATCCTTCTTTGTTGTATTGTTCAAGCAGTGCAACTGACAATCGCGGGGTGTAGTCACACAAAACCGTATTACCATCCCGATATACCCGATAGCGCGAAACATGAGAGCAAAACGGAAGGCACGCTCCAATACCGCCTTTTATTATTGGGGGATGGTGGAGAACCGGAACCGGATGAACCTGTCTTGAAAACGCTCAGCAAATGGGCAGAGAAGGATGCGGCACGCACAAGCGTCATCTTTTTAGGAGACAACATGTATCCTGACGGGATGACGGAACGGAGAAAACATGAAGCCTCATCTCGACTTACCCCACAACTTGCTGTTACCAAAACTGCTGGTGCCCACGGACTCTTTATCCCCGGAAACCATGATTGGGCGAGTGGAAGGGCAGAAGGACTTAGGGCAGTCCTTGCACAAGAAAAGTTTATCAACGATGCCCTCGCTGGTGAATCGAATTTTCTGCCACCCGGCGGCTCACCGGGTCCTGTTGCCCTTGAACTCCCGAAAACCGATCCGGTTCTGCGTCTTATCGTGCTGGACACGCAGTGGTGGCTCCATCAGCATGAAAAACCGAAGAAAGCACCTGAACAGGTGATAGAAGAGCTCATCGCACTCTTAGATACGGAATTACCGGTCATCGTTGTCGGACACCATCCATTGGAAACGTATGGTGAACATGGCGGGGTCTACGACTGGAAGGCACACCTCTTTCCCGTTAGAGCTCTGAATGAGTGGCTCTGGATCCCGATACCGATAGTCGGCTCCATGTATCCTTATGCACGATCGCACCTCTTTAGATCCGATCAAGACATGCATAGCACACGCAACAAAGCTATGGTCGCGGCACTAAACCGAGCATTTGCCACGCGAAAATTGCCGCCCCAAGGTCCACCGCTCTTAATTTACGCTGCCGGACATGAACATTCCCTGCAGGTTTTGAAAGGCGACGTTACCGATTATCTTCTTGTGAGTGGTGCAGCGGCGCGCCGAAAAGTGACGGAAGTGATGTCTGGGGACAATACCCTGTTCGCACATCAACATACCGGTTTCATGGCGATAGATTTTCTCAACGATGGGAAAGTATTATTACGAGTGGTCGAACCCGAAGGGAAAGGTGTCCTCTTTCATCAATGGCTGACTTTTTAGGATTTTAGAGATTTTCTATTGGTGTGTCTTAAACCGGAAACACAACTTGTAAAAAAAACTTTCGAGAATGCCCTACAAGCCCCTTGAAAAAGATGCCCCGCTGTGGTAACCCTACCCGTAAAATGCAAGGGGATTGTAGCGGGTTTATCTGTAACGTCTTAGATGACTTCAAAATATATTCTTGCAATGCAATAGGCAGGACCAAAACGTGTCCTGCCTACTTTTCGTCCTTCTCCACTTTACGATGCTAATTCTCTGATTTTCGGTTCTGGCGGGCGTATCTTAAAAATTCTACATTTCGTAGATACGGTTCCACCTCCTCTAATTCAAGACGCATCTCCTGTAAATCCCCAACAATCTGATTTATAGTAAAACCCATAATTAATGGGACATTTGACAGCGGGCGAGGGGACCTCG
>VXPE01000020.1 GCA_009839745.1 Candidatus Poribacteria bacterium | reverse complement strand
TCCTATGCTACAAAGAGCTCGTTTATTGAAGCATTTTCAATCAGAAATGGTATTACATCAAGTATTGACAATTTCTGAGCGGGATGTTAAGTTAACGCCAATCTTTTAGACCCAATTCTGTGTAACGAACGCAATTGAAAAGGAGAAATACGCATGGAAAAAGAGATCAGAAACGACATCAAAGGCATTGATCGGTTTGTATTTGAAGCCGGGTCGGACAGGGAACAACTCCACCTGCATATCTCTGAGGTGGGACCGGGGCAGCGAGCGCATCCACCGCATACACACGGAGGTCAGGAAATCTTCTATGTATTTTCCGGTGAAGGCGAAGTCTTGTTTGGGGAGCGGACGCACCGTGTCAGCGATAACGAAGCCGTCCATGTCGATTGTCAAGTTTTGCACGGCATACGCAATGTCGGTGAGACACCGCTCCGCTATGCCGTGATTATAGCGAAGTGAACCCATCGCAATTCGGCGCGGTTATTAACAGTGCTTTGCACAAGCCACGTTAACGCTATTCCGAGGACTCTACAGGCACACCCTCCGAGAATAATTTATAAATCCCATAGACCCCGACAGCGATCAGGACAATCCCGACAGTCGCTAAACCGCGCCGCACCCAAATCGGTTGTAAAAAGATCGGCAAATTAACAGTGAACCAACGGGGTTGTAAGAGTTTGGACATAGCGATGCCGAAATACAGTGCTCCATAAGCGATAAGCCCGATGTCGCTTGCCAATTCCTGCTTTCGAGGCGTGACGGGCAGCTTGAACGGGTTCAGGAGGTAATCACCAGAGAAGATTAGCGCGATTCCTACAAATAGAAAGATGGAAAGAATTGCGGTTGAATACCCTGAACCTCGGAGTGTCATCAACAAACCGATGCTGAAGCACCCCAATATCAGGCTCATTACCCCTTGCATAATTTGATAGTTTCTGTTTCGTGAGACCATGTTCGCCCCAACTGCGGAATGAACGTATTTATTCGGCAATTTACGCGGCAGAAGAACCAAGTCGAATGCGTGGATCAACCAGCGTGTAACTGATGTCGGTCAGTAATAAACCGATGATATATAGCACAGAACCGATATAAACCATACTCCGCACAATCGCGAAATCCTGTGCGTGGATGGCTTCTATCGTAAAGCCGCCAAGCCCCGGAATCGCGAAAAATGCTTCCATCACCAAGCTTCCCATAAAGAGCAACGGAATGACCAAGACCACATTCGTCAGAATCGGGATCATTGCGTTCTTCAGGATGTGTTTAAAGAGAACAACCGCTTCACTCAACCCTTTTGCGCGTGCTGTCCGCACATAGTCCCGATTCACCTCTTCAAGGAATATCGTTCGGTAAAAACGGATACCGATGCCGACACCCCCAATAATGCCGATAACCACTGGTAGAATAACGAACTTCAACATGTCCACACCCGTATCATATCCAGAGATTGGAAAGAGTCGCAATATCTTTCCGAAAACCCATTGTCCACCGATAATATAGAAGAGGGTTGAAACAGACATGAGGATAACAGCAACGATTGTGCCCCAGAAATCCACGTAGGTTGCCCGGTAATAAGCGACAATCATTGAAACGGTGATATTTACCAGAACGCCAATCAGAAAGGTCGGGAGCGCAATTGCCAGACTTGCCCACATGCGTTGTGAAATCTGTGATGTGATGTCAATGTTGTTGGCATCCGATGTTCCAAAATCGAAGAAAAAGAGTTTAACCGATTTCTGGAAGAAAATGGTCTGCGTCAAAGACTCGCTCCCAGATACCTTGGTATTGAACCAGAGGGGCAGATGATAACCGTTTTGTCGCTTCCAATTGTCAATATCTTCCTGCGTAATGTTCTTCTCACCGAGAATGCGTTGTGCCATCTGGTCAGGAGAACTGACGACAAAGAAAAGCAGAAATACAGTGATATTCACACCGATCAAGATTGGGATTGCGTAAAGGGTCCGTCGGATAATATAAGTTATCATTTTTTAATTATCCCATGCTCCCGTTTCCAAATTGTGATTACAGCTGGAATAGTGCCTAAAATGAGAAAAGCTGCGCCTACCCATAGGGGCCAGACAATCGGTTGATTCCACGCCTCCCGATGTTCCGACCGCTCACCAGCATCAATCCGAAGATATTTGAGCGAGCCATATCCCATCGTACTCGGCTTGCTGTTCTTCACCCATTGATGCGACAAACCGAAAGTAACAGGATGGTAGGTGAAGACCCACGGCGCATCCCGTTGCAGCAGATGCTTCATCTTGCGAATGATTGCCAACCGTTCTGGCGAGTTCTCCATATTTTTCATCTGCTCGAAGAGTTTATTGTATTCCACGTTATCGTAGTTAGCCGTATTTTCACCACCGTGGACGGCTCTCGCATTCGGTCCATAGAGGAGAAATAGAAAATTTTCCGCATCCGGGTAATCCGCATGCCATCCCCAGGAGATGATTTGGAAATTCCCGTTCTTCACTTTGTCGCGAAATCGGTTGTAATCCGTGGTGCGGTTCTCCATTGTAATGCCGAGTTGCTCTAACTTATTCCGTATCCACATTATGCGTGGCGTAGCACCGGCCGAGGTCCATGCATTGTCAAAAGTGACGACAAGCGGGTTTCCCTTACTATCCTGTCCACCTGGGTAACCGGCTTCTGCAAGGAGGCGTCTGGCGTCTTCAATGGATTTGCGAACCGGACGCTGCTGCGCGGCATCCCAATTATAAACATAAGCGTTTATACCGCTCTCGCCGCCTTCGTAACCAAAGATACCCGGCGGAATAGGACTGTGCGAGCTAACACCGCGTCCATTGCGGAAAATCTCAACATACTCCTCATAATCTAAAACGATCGAAATCGCTTGACGGAGTTTCTGTTTTTCCACTGAGTTTCCACCCACGGTATCGTCCAACATATTAAAAGCAAGGTATAGCGTCGTCGGTTCAACACTCGTGCGTAGCACGATTTCCTTCGCTCGCATCTCCTCACTTATTCTCGGATCGCCTGTATCGTTAAACGCGACGGCACTGTCAAACGTATCCGAAGAAATGCCGGAACTATCATAGTAGCCTTGTAAGAATTTATTCCAGCGCGGAATGTATTCCTTTTCCAATTTATAGACGATTCTTGGAATAAAAGGAATTATTTCCCACGCGTCGTCTAAAAGCCCGGCTTCCCTATCCCCGGGTTCGCCGCTTGATGGGTAACGCACCACCCGAAAATTCTCATTTTTCACGAGAACGATCTCTTTGTATGCGAGAAGGGTTTCTATCCGATACGCTCCCGTGCCCACAGGAAACCTGTCAATCGTGATGTTCCGATCCGCGACAGCCGGCTGACTGTAAAAGTCAATTGCCTCTTTCGGCATTGGGGAAAAGAAGGGCATCGCTAACCAATAGATAAACTGCGGATACTTCGTCTTGAGGGTAATCCGATAGGTGTACCGATCTACGACCTCGACACCCGGAAAAGGTGCATCCGCCTGTCCCTTCGCAATAGCGGCTGAATACGCTTCCATGCCGAGGATGTAATCCTTTAAAGTGCTGAGAATCGGACAAGAGACGCTCGGATCCGCCATCCGTTTGATCTGATAGACATAATCCGCAGCGATGAGCTCACGCGTGCCTGTCATTGAGAAATCTTTGACCTCATCAAACCCCTTGACCTCTGATTTCGTTAAGTTACGGTAACGCCATTCGCCGTTTTCAGTCTTCGCAAAACACGGATGTTGCTGATACATAATTCCCTGACGAATACGAATTTCATAAACGGTGCGCGCCACTGATGCCGCAGGCGCATTTGACGGTAACGCCTTTCCATCGGCATCAAAATAGCGGGGGTGTGGCATTGCCTTCGCTGTCAACGGGGTAAGTTCGTAGGGCCTTTTCAAGTAATGATATTGCAATGGGGGTTCATAAATCTGCTGGATGAGCCTGTATTCGTCTGAACTGTAGGAGATCGCTGGATCGAAGTGCTTCGGCTCTGCAACGAACGTGTTGTAGTAAATTTCTTGATCGTGTTCAGATTTCGGATACGGATTATTCGGCACACCGCAACCAACGAGAAAAAGAGTTAGTGTTAAGACTACACAATATCGACTTGAAAATTTCGGCGATATAATTTGCATCATTCTTCCTCAAACTTCCTCAAAAACCTCGTAAATATGGCGTTCCTATCAGTGAAATTCAGACGCGCTAATACCTTAAAATGAATATAAAACTGTTAGCGACACCAATGGACCAAATTCAAATGCATCGCTCTCTTGATAAAGCGTCTTTTGACTCAAGGGTAACACCAGTGATACGGACACAGGGATGTTATATGGTGTTGCAATCGAGGCACCAACACATGCCATGCTGAAAAGGAGTCCGGTGTTAATATCGAGTTCTCCTGCCCAATAGGCGTAAGATTGATAGAAGCCGAGATAGCCTGCCTGCAGCGAGAGCCAGTCATTGAAACGATAATTTAGACCGCCTGTGTAGGTAAGTTCCCGCGGGGCGCGATAGGTTTTACTGTTTGCATAGAACGGAAACTTCCCACGGATGCTGGCGTTCGCGTCCAATCCTTTGTAGAGCGGAAACCTGTAATACAAGTCTACGATCGGGTTAAAGGTACCGGTTCCGAATTGTATATGGAGATGCTCAAGTCCGGCAGCTCCTAACTTCCATGGATCTTCTTCGGTCTTACCAAACGGAATTGTCGTTCCGAACCGTCCTGTAAAAAAATCATCCGTCTTAAAGATCCCATGAACATGATGTGCTAAGAGAACATCAGCATCAGCGAGTCCGGTATACGTTTCGTTTCGATGGTGGTTGTTGCCATTACGCACAATCGCGTCCCATTGGTCAGGTGTGACCGGATCAATCTTTTCGACAGTTGCCTCTTGGGCTTTGGTTTCATAGGGTATGTTCGCTTCAAGCACCCAGTGAGAACCGAATTGATACTTCAAGCCAATATCAACGCGAAAGATGTTCAGTTTAACGTGATGTCGGTGGAGTGGCACATCTATTACGTTTCCATCTGGTGAGACCCCTTCTGTTTCTACGTGTCCACCCTGTGCATCGAACCATCGCATCATACTAACACTACTCTGAAATCGCTTCATCTCTTCTGAAGTCAAACTGACTTCACCAATCCCGCCTCGTGGAATTGCCGGATTGCTTCACGCGCCTCAGCTTTCTTGGACAAAACCGAGGGGGAGAAGGATGAATTGAAAGCAGAAGAATAGGAAAAAAAATCGAGCCATCATAATGGATTATCGTCCCTTTCTAAGTTGAGCCACGCCATTTCGGCATCAGAAAGTTCAAGTCCCATTGCCCCGAGCGAGGAATCCATCTCCGTTAAGGTTATAGGTCCAACAATTGGGAGAACCGGGAATGAAATATTGAAGCAGTATGCAAGGGAGACCTGAATCGCGGAATAGCCATATTTTTCGCCTAATTTCTTAGCACGCTCGAGTCTTTCAAAGTTGCCATCGTTGTAATAAACGCGCACCATATCTCTGTTTTCGCGGTTCTCCGGTGTAAATGCACCGCTAAAGAAGCCTCGTGCTTGCGATGACCAAGGCATCAACGGGAACTGGCTTTCCTGATGCCATTCACGGGCGGCATCGTCAACGCAGACACACCCACCCCACATCGGTTCCATCGGCACTGCGAGACTGATGTTATTGCTACAGGAAACAAATCCTGCCAATCCGTTTTCAGCTGCGTATGTGTTGGCATCGATAATACGCTGCGGTTGCCAGTTAGAAGCGGCAGCCGATCGGATACGTCCCGCACCAATCTCATCGTTCAAGTAATCAATAATCGTTTCAACGGGAATCACCGGATCGTCGCGATGGAGCATGTAAAGGTCGATATAATCCGTGCGGAGTCGGATGAGACTCTCATCGAGATCGCTTTTGAGTTCTTCGGGGGAGAGACGTGGACGCGGCACTCTGCCTTGTGGATGTCCACCTTTGTCAATGAGAAAAACTTCGTCTCGGTTACCGCGTTGCCGCATCCAGAGACCGATAAGCATTTCACTATCACCGCCACCATAACCGTGTGCCGTGTCAAGGGCATTTCCACCAGCGTCAAGGAATGCGTCAAGCATTTCGGTGCTATAGTCAAATTTTACAGGTGAAAATACCATGGTCCCCAGAATCATCTGCGAGATGTCTTTGCTGACCCCGGGAATTTTTATATGCTTCATTTTTTATTGTACCTTTTCTATCTGGGCAGGCAGAACGCGCCCTTTGTAATTACAGGATATAGGGAAATTATAGCAGATGTCCAATCCAAAATCCACAAGAAAATGTGCTAAGATCATTTGAAACCGAAATCTGTAGTCTAACGTTTTTATGTTTGTAAAAGCGAAAAATGCCTTCCATTTTCTCAAGCACAAACTACCAATAGCGTAAGGAGAAACACGATGGCTTCGGAAGCGTATTGGAAAGTACTACAGAAATCTAACCGTATGCTGGCGTTAAACTGGGAAACACTTGTAGCAGCGCGCATTGAAGGCGATAAAAAGCGGATCAGAAGAGCAGAACGGAATTATTTCCAATCCCTGCGGAGTGCTATGTTAGCAACGCAAAATGCGGTTTCAGAGCGGATAACTGCCCAGTGAATAATATTATGAGCCCCTCCCATCTACGTTATCTACACGTTGCACAAGACGTTCTAAAACAAATTGAAGCGACACAAACCGAGGCGATTGCACAAGCCTCTGAGATGTGCGCAGAAACTATCGCAGCAGACGGTCTCGTCTACCTATTCGGATCTGGGCATTCCCGGATGCCAGTCGAGGAAATTTTTCCGCGTTATGGCAGTTTTCCGGGTTTCTTTCCCATCGTTGAATTAGCAGTTACGTTCCACAACCAGGTCGTCGGGTGTAACGGTCAACGACAAGCCCTCTTTCTGGAAAACATCTCAGGGTATGCAGAGGTAATTCTACGCAATTTCACCTTCGGACCCCACGACTGCATGATGGTGTTTTCCAACTCCGGTACAAACATCCTACCGATCGAAATAGCGATGGGAGCCAAGGCACGAAACCTGCCTGTCATCGCTGTAAGCTCGATCGCACACAGCCGTTCATCGACCTCAAAACACGCCTCCGGCGAACGCTTGTTTGAAGTCGCGGATCTAACCATCGACAACTGTAATCCGCCCGGAGATGCCGTCGTAGATATTCCGAATTTGGCATATCCTGTGGGACCTACGTCCAGCATCGGGACGCTCGCGATTGTCAATGCCATTAAATGCCGAGTTGCAGAACTCCTGACAGAACGCGGAAAACCGCCCGTCGTGTTGACCGGTGCGCATTTCCTCGGACCGGAAAAATCAGCAGAGCAGATTGAAAGGGCTTATGACGATTATAAAGCCCGGGTTCAACGTAGTTAGCACACCACGATTTTTCCGTTGACTTTTCTCCCACAAATCTATATACTTTAAAAGGGATACAGAACGTTGGATTTCCTGAAGTTAATTTGCATCCGATGGACATTCCGATGCCGAAAACTACCAAAAGAATCGCAGTGATGGGTGGGACATTTAACCCAATTCACTATGCCCATCTGATCAGTGCTGAGCAGGTTCGGGCAGGATTGGGTTACGATAAAATTCTGTTCATACCTTCTGCCCGACCTCCGCATAAGGTTGCAGACGCTGATATTATCGAACCCGAACATCGGTATCAAATGGTGCTTTTGGCAATCGAAGGAAATCCGAATTTTGAAGGGTCGCGTATTGAATTGGAACGCGCAGGTCCGTCATATACTGTTGAAACACTCAAAGCCTTGAAAGAGGTCTATGGAGAAACGACTGAGCTCGCATGGATTATTGGCGCCGACTCCCTTATTGAATATAAAGTCTGGCGGAACTTCGATGAAGTCTTACAACGATGTGTTATGATCGCGACAACGCGTCCAAATTACAACTTGAATCGAGTTCCCTTAGAAATCCGTAAACGGGTTACCACCTTTCCGATAACAGGTGTTGATATATCCGCCACAGTTATCCGGGATCGTGTGCGAAAAGGTCATTCAATCCAGTATCTCGTGCCAGAGGGGGTCCACGCCTATATTGAGCAGCATCGGTTGTATCTATGAAGATTTTTGGTTTATGGTAAACTAAAAAAATAAACAGACATTTCCCTGGGCCCGGTAGGTGCGGTTTCCAACCGCACCGGTAAGGAATAATTAAAGAATGCAACACACATGTAGTATGTGCGGGACAGTTTACGATTTTGTATGGAAAGAGGGAACACCTTTACCGAAAAACTTCCCTTTCTGTAGCACTCGGTGTAAAGCAGCAGACCTGTCAAAATGGTTGAACGAGGAATACACGATTGCCACCGCACTACCAAATACGATGCTGTCGGACACCGAGCATGAAATTCTTGCCGAACTCGCTGAATTGGGCGTGAGTCCTGACGATGACACCGACTAAGTTGATTAGATGAATTGCACATTAACTAAACTTCGGGCACACCCGAAGTCGATCGAGATTCAGAAATATCTCTCAGACAAGCTGAGCGAGAAACGCTATCAGCACGTCCTCTCTGTCCAAGAGATGAGCGTTGATTTAGCACAGGTTCATGGAGCCGACAGCTGGCATGCCAATCTCGCTGCACTTTTGCATGATAGCGCAAAATGGATGAGTGTGCAGGAACTACACACGGAAATAAAACGTTACGAAATTCGTCTGGATCCGATCGAAAAGCAAAATCCATCTCTTTTGCATCCGTTCATCGGCGTAAAAATCGCAATAGAAAAGTTCGCTGTAACGGAACTCGAAATTCTTGAAGCCATTCGGAACCATACGACAGGTAGCCCCTCGATGGGTATTATTGCACAGATATTATATGTGGCAGACTTCGCAGAACCAACGCGTACCCATAAGGAGGTCGATGTCGTCCGGAAGTTAGCTTATACAGATTTACACCGAGCCGTGCACCATGTCGCGCGTGCGAAAATTGTGTATCTCTTAGAGAAAGGGGTGTTGATTCATCCGAATACGCTGCATACCTACAACAGGACATTAGAAGGTGGCGAGATTTAAAACGGAGGCGGCTTTCGTGCACCGCCGTAGTGTCATCGTTACATCAAAAACGCAACGTCTTGGTAGTACCAAAAACGTAAGTCCAAGCAACGCGCGGGGCTGGCTCTACGGAAAGGCACGTCAAACGCCAAACGAACCTGACCGAACCGCAAAGGGGGAACGTCTTGGTAGTACCAAAAACGTAAGTCCAAGCAACGCGCTGGGCTGGCTCTACGGAAAGGCACATCAAACGCCAAACGAACCTGACCGAACCGCAAGGAATAATTAAAAGATGGAAACCCAAAAGGATACGTTAGATATGGTGAAGGCTGCGGCATCTGCCGCAATGAGTCGACGCGCACAGGACGGCGTCATTCTCGATCTACGGGAACTTGACGGCTTCACGGATTTTTTTGCAATCTTTAGTGGCACCTCTGATATTCAAGTAGAAGGTATATCACAAGCCGTTATTGAGGAACTCGAAACGAACTGGGCACAGCGACCTTGGCATCAGGAGGGAGAGCGCAAAGCAGATTGGATTCTCTTAGACTACGTCGACTTCGTCGTCCATGTTTTTCTGTCCGATAGGCGTTCCTACTATAATCTTGAACGCTTGTGGGCTGAGGCAAATCAGATTGAATTGCCAGAACTCACGATGCCGATTCACCAAGAAACATGGGAAGAAGATATGGATCCCGATGGTGCGCTGGTTTTTGGTGAACAGGAGAAGACCACACCAGACGGATAAGTGCGTCTCGGCGAGATGCCTCGCTAAAAATTTGAAGTAGCGGAAATACGGAATATTGTTCAGGTAGGTTAATCGATAGCGAAGAGGAGAACTGTGACGTTATCAGTGCCCCCGTAATCAAGGGCTTTGTTGAGGAGATTTTCTGACGCTTCTTCAATATTGCGGGACGCCATAATAATCTCAGCAATCTCATCATCGTTGACAATCATGTCATGCAAGCCATCGGTACACGCGAGAACGATGTCGCCTGGACCTAGCGGATAGGCATCAGCACTGACAGTGACAGTGGGCATCAGACCGACAGCCTGGGTAACAATATTGCGTTTCTCGTGAACGCGACTCTCTTCGGACGTTATTTCGCCCTTTTCGACCATCTTTTGAACGAATGTATCATCTGTTGTTATTTGTGTGATTTTGCCATCGCGTAGCACGTACAGTCGGCTATCCCCGACATGGACATAGGTGAGGTAACTGAAGGTAACAAAGCCCGCGATGAGGGTGGTGCCCATACCGCGTGCCTTGCCACTGCTCTCCGCTGTGGTATAGATACGCTGATTCGCTTCCTCCGCGAGTTCGGTCAAAACCGCGAGTCTTTTCATGGGACCTAAATCGCTCTGTGGAGATGCTTGGGTTTTCGCCCACTCCTGAATAATCTCAAGCGCGATAAGACTCGCGACATCGCCGCTCGCATGCCCACTCATACCATCAGCGATGGCAAATAACTGGAGTTGCGTATCAAAATAGTATCGGTCTTCGTTTCTTTCACGAAGTTTACCTGTATCTGTTTTTGCTGCAAACTGCATCTTTCTATCGCTCGGGTCGTCTGTGGTTAAGAATATAAAAGGCTTATGAGTGCTGGTTCAGGAAGGGACCAGATGCATTCACGAAAACCACATATTTTGTTTGGAGTGTCGACTGCATAGAAAAACGATGAAAGTAAAATACGGTTTCAAAATTCACAGCGAAAGTGAAAAAATATATTGGGTCGGTCATTTCAATTACATGGTATATTAATTATGAATGTCCTAAATATTAATTATGCCAAAATTACGCTGACACGTCAAATTAATAAGGTAAATATGCACATAAAGAGGTTATCCACCGGTCCAAAGCACCATTTCTTCGGATATTACGGTATTAATCCGTGGGACCCCACAACCACCTACCATCTCGCGTTAGAGACAGATTTTCATACACACCGTCCTCTACCCGAAGATATAGCAACGGTTGGACTGATTCATCGTGAAACGCACGAATTTATCCCACACGCCAAGACTGCCGCTTTTAACCTCCAACAGGGAAGTATGCTCCACTGGATAAACGGCAGCGAGAACGGCGAACACGACGCTACCCGTGCGGAATTCACGTTTAACGATTGGGAAGATGGCGATCTCGTATCGCGTGCTTTAAATCCAAGGACGGGGACCCTCCGAACAATTCAGGGCGCGATTGCGGCTGTGTCCCCAACTGCTCCACTCGCCATTGGGCTTAATTACGGACGAATGGCACACTGTCGTGCTGTTGTTGGCTACGCTACACACACGAAATCCAGTGAGGTCATAGCACAACCCGAGGACGATGGCTTATATCAACTCAACCTCAAAGATGGGAGTTCTCAGCTTGTTCTCTCTATCGCAGAGGTCGTCCGAGCGAGCGGGGACGAACGGATGATAGGCAAACGTGTTTGGTTCAATCATGTTCTCTTTAATACAGACGGAACACGACTGCTATTCTTCTGTCGAGTGCGTCGGGAAACAGGGCACTCCACCTCGCTCTGGACAGTCAATCCGGATGGCTCTGATTTGGAAATGCAAATCCCATTCGACTATCGGGTGTCCCATTTCGACTGGCGGACGCCTACGCGGATTCTTGTCTCTTCAGACATATCCGGTGAAATGGGATTTGTTGAATTCACAGATGGGGTCAGAGACTTCACGCCGATTGGACGTCATGTCCTGCCGAGTGATGGGCACGCTTCATTCTCACCAGATCGCGAGTGGTTACTTTGTGATACTTACCCGCGCGGGGCAGAACGTTTGGCACAACTGATGATTTACAATATCACTGAAAACCGAAAAATTCTCTTGGGCGAATTCCACCACGAAGAACAGTTTGTTGGAGATATCCGATGCGATCTACATCCACGCTGGGCACCTGATGGAAAAACGATTACCTTCGACTCAGTTCATGAAGGCTCCCGACAGATATATCTCGTGGAAACACCGCACGCACGCCTATAGCAGCTTGCGGACCAATCAAGTAAGTCCTTCAGCCTCACAAATCGTAGCCCGTAATGGAATGGAGGGGTTTTTGCTTGGGTGTTTCTTCAGATTCGAGAAAGAAACGTTAAAGTTCAAACCTACGTCATTTAACGGCAAGGTATAATTAAAAGATGTTGCGAGATGATTGTTCTCATGAAAAAATTGGACGATTGCCAAGCATTGTAAGATGCCCCATTGCAAGTGTTAGGGAGCATCGCGAGGCTATCGTTCTAACAACAGATCCGGCGTGGAATACTGTGCGTGATATTGATATTAACACGCAACATCCGCGCTACGTTGAGGGGAATACGCAGGCAGATATGGCTGCACTCGCGGACGCCTGTACGGGTGAAGTGGTCTACGGTATCGGTGGAGGCTTGGCAATTGATACTGCCAAATATGTTGCTGCTGCAAAAGGAATCCCACTCGTAGCACTCCCCACCATTCTATCAACTGATGCTTTTCTTACGGATGCGACAGGCGTTAGAGAAAATGGGTGTGTCCACTATCTGCCCTCAAAAGCACCGGATACTGTGATTATAGATATGGATGTCTTGTGCAATGCCCCTGCCGCAATGCGAGCAAGTGGTGCTGCGGATGTTCTCTCAATCGCGACAGCGCTCTGGGATTGGCAGGAGGCAGAGAAGATGGGGGCAAATCCATCAAATCAACAACTGACACCACAAGCGATTGGCATAGCAAGTACGCTTCTTCAAACGCTTCTGGATAACGCACGGGAAATCGGGCGCGGGACGCCAACCGGTTTGAAACTCCTACTCGATCTGCTCTGTATGGAGGTCCAACTCTGCTATCAATGCGGACATAGCCGCGTTGAAGAGGGAAGCGAACATTACTTTGTCTATGCCCTTGAGAACCATTTGACACCCCCTGAAGAGGAATGTTCCGATACCGAGACTCTAAATGGGGACCCCCTCTTACACGGTGAATTGGTTGGACTTGGCATCCTTCTGATGGCTGTGTTGCAATCGCAACCTTGGACACAGTATCGTCACGCTTTGGAGTGTTTGCAGATTAACTATTTTCCATCGACTGTTGCCCGTGATGCAATTGCCGAAACGCTTATTAACCTATCCGACTACGTCGCGCAACACCAACTTCCATATACCGTGGCGACATCTTTACGGATCACTCCCGATATTGCCGAACGGACGATACAAACGATATTAGATTAAGCCTGAGGACATGGAGAAAAAAACGAAAATATGACATTAAACACGCAAATTTCCGAACTGCACAAGCAGGCACTCGTGATAGATTCGCATAACGATGCCATCGTGGCGCACATCCGGCGAGGGGTAGGGGTTGGGGTACCCAACCCCTGCGACGAAAACACCCAAAACGCCACACATCCCGTTGGGACTATCGCTTACCTTCGCGGTCCCGTTCCGCCGGAAGAGGAAGCCATAGGCATCCAACTCAACATACCGAAAATGCAGCAGGGCGGTATTGATGCTGCATTTTTTGCTGTTGACGTAACACGCGCATGGAAAAATCATCTCGCCTATGCGTTAGATGCCTTCGGGTGGTTCGAGACAGAAGTGACAGCAAACGCCGATGATATCTGTATCGCACGGAGGGCAAGCGACATCCGAGAAGCGAAAGCCTCTGGCAAGCTCGCTGCGGTTCTTGTGATTGAAAATAGCGAAGCCGTTGAAAGAAGTCTTAACATTCTCCGATCGCTCTATACACTTGGGGTTCGCTCAATTGGATTAACCCATAATCTGAATACGTGGGCATCGACAGGAAATGATGAAGAGGATCTGGGCGGTGGCTTGACGCGATTCGGTATGGCATTGGTCAAAGAGATGAATCGCCTTGGAATGCTTGTGGATGTTTCCCATATTAGTGAGCGTGGATTTTGGGACGTTCTGGAGCTCTCCGAACACCCTGTCATCGCATCCCATAGCAACTGCAAGACGTTGTGTCGGCACCCGCGGAACCTCAGCAATGAACAATTAAAGGCTTTAGCCGCTAACGGCGGCGTTGTCGGTATTACTTTTGTTCCGGGATTTATCACCACCGATGGGTGGACGAAGATGCCGCCTTTGGCGCAACTCCTCAATCATTTCGCCTACGCAATTGACATCGCTGGCATCGATCATGTTGGCATCGGATCAGATTTCGACGGTGGCGGCGACCTACTCAAGGATGCCAGTGAGTTCATCAAGATTGCTGAAGGTTTAAGCGATCGTGGTTATTCTGACGAAGATATCCGAAAAGTGTTGGGCGAGAATCATCTACGCGTTTTTGAGGCTGCGTGCGGATGAGGTAAGAGTATCGGAGATAGACTGCCACACCTCATCTACAGTAATTTTTTTCATACAGATATTATCTTTACATTTATCCGTGAATTGCTTACAAGGGCTGCAGGGCACATCGTGGCGGATAGTTTGATGCAACCCACCGAGAGGTTGAAAGCGGATATGATTGCCGGGACCGAACAAGGATACAGTCGGCGTTCCGACCGCTGCAGCAATGTGCATCGGACCCGTATCATTTGTGAGGAAGAGATCGCACTTTTCAATACAGGCGGCTAACTCCCGAACCTGAAGATTGCCAGCGAACGGGACAGCACGTGCATCCATCAGATTCGCAACAGTGTGCACGAGGTCCGCCTCCTTTGGTCCTCCAAAAATCAGGACCTCGGCATTGAAGTGCCGAACCACTCTGTCCCCAATAGCTGCGAAGCGATCGGGCATCCATTCGCGCAATTGCCATCCTGCCCCCGGAAAAATCCCTACCTTTAAACCCATCTCTGGGACACCCACAGCATCAAATCGCTGTGAAGCATCTGTGCGTTCAGATGCCTCAAGAAACACTTCAAGCCTTTGATCTACCGCTCGGATTCCGACTGCATGCAACAGATCAAGGTAGTGTGTTGTGGCGTGCTTGTTCCCCTGCTCAGGGACCCGAACAGTACACAGTGCACCTTTACCAACACGCTCGGCGGCACCGCTGCAATACATCAGCAGCTCCGTCCGAAACTTCCGCTGTAGATCGATAGCCAGCGTGAATTTGCGTTCACGTAAGACGCGGAGGATCCGCAACATCTCGCGGGTATCCTTCTGCTTCGCGCGCCGATCAAACGTAATTATCTCATCAAGGTGTGGATTTTCTCGGAGGACATCCGCCGACTGTTTTCCTACGAGCATAGCGATATAGGCATCCGCGAAATGGGCACGCACTGCTCGAATAACGGGTGTTGTCAGCACAATATCGCCAAGGGAGCTGAGACGAATGAGCAGTATTTTTTCAGAAACCATCTTTTTAACCGACGACCTGTTTTTCAAGATTATTTAACGCCGCTTCAACCAACCCGTCTATATCCAAACTCGATTCTGCGTCCGCTAATTCCGTGAGCGATGCCCGGGTAGCCGGATGCTGGGGGACAAAGAGAGAGCAACAATCCTGATGTGGACGTGTGGATACGTCAAAAGTACCGATCCGCTGTGCTTTTTCGATAATTTCAGCCTTGTCCTCGCCAATAAGTGGACGCAAAATTGGGAGTTCGGCAATCGCTTCAATCGTTCTGAGATTTGTTAAAGTTTGGGAAGCGACTTGTGCAAGACTTTCGCCAGTGACGAGTGCCTCTGCATTCGCCAGGGTCGCAATGCGCTGCGCAATTCGGGTCATCATTCGCCGATACAGCACCACGCGGAAGGGAGCCGGTGTCTCAGCGACGATAACCTGCTGGAGTTCAGCGAATGGAACCAGATAAAGCGTGCTCCGATAGTTTGATACCCCTAAAATCTCAACGAGTTCAATCACCTTCTCCAAAGAGGCTTTATCGGTATACGGGTAGCTGTAAAAGTGAATAAAAACGGCTTTCGCACCACGTTTTATCATCTGCCATGCCGCAACGGGGGAATCAATGCCGCCAGACAGCATAACGAGCACTTTACCACTCACACCGACAGGCAACCCACCAATCCCTGGAATCTTCTCGGTGGAAATATATGCCGCATTATGGGTTATTTTTACCCAGCAGACTAAATCGGGGGTATGCATATCCGCTCTCATCCCTGTTTCTTGGACGAGATAACCACCGACCTCTGCACTCACCTGCGGAGAGGTTAACGGAAACGTTTTATCTGTCCGTCGCGTCTCGACTTTAAGGGATTCGTAAGCATCGTTTTGGATGTGCCGGAGGGCAGCCGCTTTAATAGCCGTGATGTCTCTTTCGGTCCGACAGGCGAGTTGAAAATAAGCGATACCCATAACCCCCTGCAGCCGTCTCTTAACTTCCGTGATGTCAGTCCTTCGTCCGAGATGCACAAGAATTCTATCGTGAAGTCGCTCTACCTCTGCATATCCCGTGCCCCGCAAGGCAAGTTTGATGTTATTCACAAGGCGTTTCTCAAAAAACACTCTGTTTTTGCCTTTGAGTCCGACTTCGGCATAATGAACACTAAATAAGTTTTCCATTCTTTTAAAAACTCTGCACAGCATCTGTTAGACTAAAATGAAGTTTTGCAACGTTCCCCAACGCACGACTCCCATGCCTCGCGACAAATTCTTTACCCGCTTCTACGACTTGATACGAGCCTCTCGGCAAACAAATCTCATATTTCTCGGACAAGGTGTCCATCGCCTTCAGAAAAGCATCTCGAGCGATGATAGAGGCGGCAGCAACGGCAATATCGCGTTCCGCTTTCGGAACTTGTATTATCTTAATGTCCAAGGGGTTATCACTGGAAATTCTACCTTGAAATGGAACAGACGCATCTCCTTGAAAACGGGGTTTTCCGCCCATGCGTTGGCGGAGTTCCCGCGTGATGAGGTCGTCCTTAGAAAATCTGTCAACAAGCGCGTGCTTCGCACCCACCCGAGCCGCTAAAGTATGAATGGCTTCTGCATGGAGCGATGCCAGAAGGTGATTTAAGTTTTGTCCGTGCCTACGGAAATCGGTATAAAGGGAATTATACGCCTCGGGCATCCTTTCCACGACAACGATATGCCTTTCATAGCGATGGTGCATCGATTCAGCAAGGGCCCGAATACGGCGATTTGACAGCGTTTTCCCATCAGCAATGCCCAAATCGGAGAGGGTTTCTCGACAGTCTGCATCCACATAAACGGCTGCGACGACGAGCGGACCGAAATAATCACCCTTTCCTGCTTCATCCGTCCCGAGCCATGTGTCCCAATTGTGTATTTCGTTCATTTGTTTGCTGGATTTTGTGCGTCGTGTGTTCTGTCTCGGGTGTGTTCTTATACTGAATTCCGAAGTGCAGCGAATTCAGTAACCTGTTCGCCTACCGCTTTGACGCGCGCCGTCAATTCAGTATCGTATAAATTACCGTCCGCATCAAACGCCTCAGATGAGTTCGGGATTGATACATCGTTCGGGACAACCCATGCGTGAAGGGCAGTGCCTACCGTCCGCAACATAGAAAGCGCGTTCACCGCACCCATGCGTCCCCCGGATACACCGATGAGCCCAATTACCTTATTCTCAAATTCATCGAATCCCATCAAATCGAGTGCACTTTTAAGGACACCGCTGAAGCTCCCGTGGTATTCAGGCGATCCGAGAAGTATACCATGTGCGCGTTTCACCTTTTCCCGTAACTTGAAAACCCCAGGCGGGTAATCACTTTCGCTCGCCACAGAACCTTGGAAGACGAGGTCGTATTCGCCGAGTTCAAGCAACTCAACCTCGGCACCCGCGGCTTTCGCTGCGGAGAGTGCAATTTGGAGCGCAGCATGCGTCGAGCTGCCCTGTCGCAGACTCCCACAGATGGCAACAACATAGATAGATAGATCATCGGTACTCTGCATTTCGACCTCCTTTTCAAAAAAAATAAAGTGGGGCAATCCTCGTCAATTCACCTGCTATAAACGTATTGAAGGAACACCCAAGCAAATAAACCCTACAGGACTAAAGCGTTTTTTTTACACATCTTAGCATACCACAGAAATTAGGGTATGTCAAAGGATTTTTATCTATTTCCATTGGAAAATACGCGAGGGGTGGATTTTCCTTGACCTATTTAAGTTTTTTGGTGTATCATATTCTCAACGAGTTAAAACGCGGGTCTCTTTTTGAGGTTCGCACGGTATGTTAATTTTGTTTTAGACCTGAGGAGGTTTACCTGTGCGTTTAATCTTGTATCTATTCGCCGTTGCCGTCCTAATGGTAGGCAGCGCGCTCACTACACACGCCGTAGTCCAAGACGATGGCTTAATCCTTTACTTCAGTTTCGACGATGCCAAAAATGGAACAGTTATGGATGAAACAGGCGGCGGAAATGATGGGGCGATTGATGGAGCAGAGATTGCCACCGATCAAGTCGTCTACGGCAACGGATCGTTGCTATGCGATGACGGTAATGACGGTGTATCGGTCGATTCTTTTCCAGCATTAGAAGAGTATATAGACAATTCCTATCTCTTCTGGCTCAATTTCACCGATGTGAATTCCGGCGCGTGGAATCAAATTATAGCAAAAAAAGCACCCGGTTCTGACCGTTCTCCCGGGATATGGACCTGTAACCGCGCCAGTTTGCATATCCACTACCGCTTCAATCCGGGTAACCAAGGCACCCTCTGTGCAGGACCCGATGGCGAAGATGACGAATTTGCAGTCGGCGACTGGCATCACATCGCAGGGATCAAAGAGGGCGACAAGTTGAGGTTCTATGTCGATGGAGAAGAAGTCGTGGAACAGACTGTTCCGGCGAGCCACGCCCAAGGTGCAGAAAAACTCTATATCGGTAAAACAGGGTATGCCTCGGCACTCTTTTATATTGATGACCTTTATGTCTACGATAGAGCCGTCAGTGCTGATGAGGTGGCAATTGTCATGGACGGAGGTCTTCTCACGCCTGTGGAACCCCAAAACAAACTCGCTACCACGTGGGGACACCTGAAAACACGTCGTGATTAATTTCACATCACAAAATGTGGGATGGCTTTCATTCATGGCGTCCCACATTTATTTTTCCATCTGTGCCGATTTGTTCCGCTAAAGTCTTGCCTGTTTCTCAGACCGAAGCCTGCCCTTCCATCGCTATATCAGAATGTTCCAACCGCAGAATTTTCTTGACATCTTTAACTATTTTCTTTATTATAATACCTAATGGGTTAAAACGCGGGTTTCTTATTCTTTCAGAGTAGGCTTAAAGTCATGCGCTATAAGCGACCCGCACGGCACGTTAATTCGCTTAGACATGAGGAGGTTACTCATGCGTTTAGTTATGTATGTACTTACCGTTGCCCTATTAATAATAGGCAGCGCGCTCTCTACAGATGCCCGAAATGTCGAAGATAAAGGTTTAATCCTTTACTTCAGTTTTGATGAAGCGAAAGGTGGAAATCTTGTAGATGGGACCGGTGGTGGAAATGATGGTGAAATCGTTGATGGTGCGAAGATTGTCAAAGATGAAGTCGTCTACGGCAGTGGCGCAATGCTATTTGCAAAAGGTGCGGACAGTGTGCAGGTCGATTCCTTCAAAGAATTAGAGGATTATACGGACAACACGTATCTCTTCTGGCTCAACTTTACGGATCCGAACTCAGGGGGCTGGGATCAAATTATTGCCAAAAAAGCCCCCGGCTCTGACCGTTCTCCCGGGATATGGACCTGTAACCGTGTGCCGCTGCATATCCACTATCGGTTTAATCCCGGTAACGCAGGCACGCACTGCGCGGGGCCCGATGGAGAAAACGACACTTTTGATGAGAATAAATGGTATCACATTGCAGGGGTCAAAGATGGTGCCGAATTGAAGTTCTATGTTGATGGAAAAGAAGTTGTGAAGATAGCTGTTCCGAAGGATCACGCCCAAGGCGCAGAGAAACTTTACATCGGTAGAACGGGTTATAACGCCGCGAAGTTCTACATCGACGATCTCTACGTCTACGACAGAGCCCTCAACGATAAAGAGGTGGTAAGCGTTATGGACGGGGAACTGCTGCCTGTTGAACCTGGGGACAAGGTCTCCACGACGTGGGGACAACTGAAAAAAAATCGTGACTAATTTCACACCCTGAAATGTTGGGACGGCTCCCGTGCCGTCCCATACCTACTCTCTCATCGGCGTCCGTTTGCACATCAATGCCGCCTACTCCCCGCAATGAAAACCTTAATCACCTTCTTCGCTCTCCTCATTTCACTTTCATCCATACACGGATGGTGCGATGTTGAACGGGAACTCAACAACAGACTTGAACGTGCGGTGCGCCACCTTGACGCGGAACGGTACGACTTGGCACTCGCCGAATTTCAAAGCATCCGAAAAGAATTTGCGACATCAGAGAGCGTTGGGAGTCTCGCCGAATGTTATATCGGTATTGTTTATCAGGAACTCAACAGTTTAAGCGAGGCAGTAGCAGCATATCAGAGCGCTTTGGCACTAAAGGCACCGCAGGATGTGCATGGAACCGCACACCTTCATTTAGGCATCGTTTACAAGACCCAAGGCGAATCAACACTTGCCGAAAACCATCTCAGACAAGCACTTGCCCTGCTCCCTGAAACCGCGGAAGGACACATCCATCTCGGTGATGTGTATGTGCTGCAACACCGATTGGACGCAGCCGAAAGTGCTTATCGTGAGGGTATCCGTTTAAATCCGGATCATACTGAATCCTATTACGGATTGGGAAGGGTGTCAGAACTCCAGAATCGTCTACAACAGGCAATGGAATATTACGATGCCGCGCTCCTGCGAAATCAATATCTGTCGCAGGCACACTACCGGCGCGCCCTCACCTATCGACGGCTCGGAAACAGTGAACAAGCCGCGGCTGCCATGGCACAGTTTCGACACCTAAAAACTTACGAGGACGCAGTCCATGCGTATCGCGAGGCACTCTATCTCAATCCGAATCTACCGGTGCTCTACATCAAATTGGGAGAACTTCACGAGACGTATGACAATTTAACGGCAGCCGTCCAGATTTACGAGACGGCTACACAGGCGCATCCATCTTATGTGCCAGCGTATACGCATCTCGGCGAAGTCTTTATCAAACAGCGAGCCTTTGAAAAAGCGGCATTGGCATATCAGAAGTCCACAGAAATCGCACCAAACGACTCACAGGTATGGCTGAAGTTAGGAGTTATCTATATCAACCAACAGCAGTTTGATCCAGCGATTGCAGCGTTCAAGCAGGCAATCGTTGTAGATAACACAGCAGCGGAAGCCTATAACAACTTGGCGCGTCTTTATGCCGGACTCGGTAAAGACATACAGCAGGCAATTGACTTGGCAAAGCACGCTGTCTCCTTGGAACCGACCGCAAGATACTACGATACACTCGCATACACCTACTACCGCAACACACAATATGCGGAAGCTTCGGAAGCGATTCATCGTGCCCTCGCACTGGCACCAGATGTAGACGCATATAACAAACTCCTATTAAAAATTCAAGCCGCACAAAAGGAAAAATAGATGAAAAAGGGAATATGTATCGGCTCATTACCCGGTAACGCAACGGAAGCACGGTTTAAACTCGCGAAAGAAGCCGGTTTTGACGGTGTTGAAATTAATACCCTCGTAAATGATGCCGACCGGCACGAGATAAAGGCGATCGCAATACAGCATCAATTGGAAGTATTCAGTGTGATGAATAGCAAACACTGGGCGTGTCCACTTTCCGATGCCGACGACACGGTTCGTGCTGAATCACGAGACGGAATGCTTGACTCCATAGCGACCGCAACGGCTGTCGGGGCAGACACGGTGCTACTCGTTCCAGCTGTCGTCAATGAAGCGACCCACTATGAAGCGGCGTATGAACGTTCACAGGCAGAAATTCGAAAATTGATCCCAGAGGCATCCGAAAAAGGCATTACAATCGCCATTGAGAACGTTTGGAATAAATTTCTACTCAGTCCGATGGAATTTTCGCGGTATCTCGACGAATTTGAGCATGAAACCGTAACAGCCTATTTTGACGTGGGTAACATCGTGTTGTATGGATATCCACAGCACTGGGTCCGATCTCTTGGGAATCGGATTTCTAAAGTACATATCAAGGGGTTCAATGCAAATGAGACCCGGTTCACCTATCTGATTGAAGACTGCACAATCGATTGGAATGCTGTCATGGCAGCACTCGAAGATATCGGATATGACGACTATATGACCGCGGAACTCCCCGTTGACGGAGACAATCCGGAGGGCAGAGTGCATAGTATCAGCGATGATATGGACAGGATTATCGCTGGAAACGTTTAACCCGAATCCCAAAAAACGCTAACATAATTGGAAAGTATTCTATCAAATAAATGGAAGTTATTATTCAACCGACTTATGCGCAGCTTGTGGCGGTTTCAGCGGAAATTATCCGCGGCGCGCTCCTAAAAAAGCCGAACCTCGTTTTGGGACTCGCTACCGGTAGCACACCGATTGGGCTTTATGAAGCCTTGGCACGGATGCACAAAACGGAGGGACTCGATTTCTCAGCCGTGACGACTTTTAACTTAGATGAGTACGTCGGGATTCCACGGAGCCATCCGTATAGTTACCACACCTTCATGGAGACCCACTTTTTTAATGCCGTTAATATTCCCGCTGAGAATCGCCATATCCCGCAGAGCACCGCTGTAGAACACGAGGAATTTTGTGAGCAGTATGAAACCGCAATTGTCAACGCCGGTGGCGTTGACATCCAAGTTCTCGGTATCGGAAAAGATGGACATATCGGTTTCAATGAACCGAGTTCATCTCTGGGATCCCGGACTCGCATTAAGACTTTGACGCAGGGGACGCTCGAGGCAAACGCTCCACATTTCGGAGGAACCGTGGACGCGGTACCCAAAATGGCGATTACGATGGGAGTAGGCACAATTATGGAGGCAAAACAGTGTCTGCTGCTGGCAAACGGCGAATCGAAAGCCGAGGCGATTGCTCACACCGTGGAGGGACCTATCACAGCGGAAGTACCAGCATCGGTGTTACAGATGCATCCCCGAACGGTTGTCATCATTGACGAAGAAGCGGCTTCCCAATTGAAACGCGTAGCGTATTATAAACAGGTTTATGCCAACAAGCAGAAGCTCTTGTCCGGCGGATACTAAATTTCCGCTGCGTTAAATTAAGGGGCTTGAATACGCCAGATAAGAGTAGGAAAATAGGGCATTCTGACAATTCTTATTCGTCAGCAAGACCGTATTCTTTTGCTTTCCGTTGGATTGTGCGTCGGCTGACTTTGAGAATTTCTGCCGCTTTTGCCTTGTTATTGTCCACGGATTCGAGAGTCGCCCGCAGGACTTCTCGGTTAATCTCATCGAGCGACATACCGACTTCTACATTTAACCCTTGCCCACCGTTATTCGCACCAACTTGCCAGACATCAGGAACCGTAGGGGCTGGGTCACCCAGCCCGTAATTTGAAAACTCTATTCCCGTTGCTTTGAGAATGCGTTCAGGCAGGTGAATCTGCTGGATTGTCGGTTGATTGGACATAACAACCATACCTTCAATACAGTTTTTCAATTCGCGGACATTTCCTGGCCAATCATATTTCATCAACGTTCTGACTGCCTCCGGCGCTATCGTTATTGGAGATTTGCTGTTCTGTTGGCTAAACTCTTCAAGGAAATCTTTAACGAGTAACGGCACATCTTCAATGCGTTCCTGAAGTGTTGGAAGGTAGATAGGCACGACATTAAGCCGATCATAGAGATCTGGGAGGAATTCTCGTCTGCTGGAGGCGGTTTCTAAATCGTGGTTCGTGGCACACACAACACGGACATCAACCTGAATCGTCTTGTCGCCACCGACCCGTTCAAATTCACGTTCTTCGAGAACACGCAACAGGCGTGCTTGATTGGATGGACTCAGTTGTGAGATCTCGTCAAGAAATAGGGTCCCACCGTGTGCAAGCTCAAAGCGTCCGATGCGTTGATGATACGCCCCACTAAATGCCCCACGTTCGTGACCAAAGAGTTCAGATTCTGCAAGGTTTTCGTTTAACGTTGCACAATTGAAGGCAATAAGAGAACCCCGTCGTAAACTGCGATGATGGATCGCACGGGCAACCAATTCTTTGCCTGTCCCTCGCGCACCGTATATCACTACAGTCGCTTTTGTAGGTGCGATCTGCGTAATCATGTCGCGAATTTTCGTGATCTGAGGCGACCTGCCTGTAAGGCGGCGTAATCCTTCTTTCTCATCTATTTGCGATTGTAATTGCCGATTTTCAAAAGCGAGGCGTTGGTTTTCCAGCGTCCGCTGCAGCAGTGCCGCCAGATGGACAGGATTAACCGGCTTCGGTAAAAAAAACGTGTCTTTATATGCCAGCATCGCTTTGATACCAATATCGGTTTCCAGAATGTTAGGCTCCGTAATAAAAATTACACCGACATCAGGTTGATGCTGTGCCGCAGCCTCAAGCAGCGTCAATCCATCAATCCGTTCCGCTCTCAATTGGGCAATGAGAATATCTACCTTGAGATGCTCAATATGATGAAACGCTTGATACATATTCCCTGTAACCACAAGACGCAACCCTTGACCTG
The DNA here is from genome assembly GCA_009839745.1 of Candidatus Poribacteria bacterium. Taxonomy (NCBI): domain Bacteria; phylum Candidatus Poribacteria; species Candidatus Poribacteria bacterium. The sequence goes on along the minus strand of VXPE01000020.1, from coordinate 26,189 downwards.
CGAGTGTTTCGCAAACAAGTTCCCGTTCCGTCCTGTCGGCATCTACAATAAGTACTGTTTTTTGCGTGTTCATAGAAAATATTCCCAATTTTCCACTCAAGGTATTTTCATTAAAAAAATATTTGTTTAAAATTTTGAATTCAGGTAAACTATTAAAATCATAGTATACGATGGAATTATACGATTTGATACGAAGAATTTTATTTCCACTTCTCCGGAGGAATGAATGGACAAAAAGCTCAGCTCACTATATAGACTCGGTGGGCTTACTGGCGGCTTGAGCGGCTTTCTCATGCTCGCATCAAGTATTTGGTTTATTTTTGGTTTATCAACTATTTCTTCACTCCCGTCAACGGAACAGTTTGAACTTATCGGAAGAATCGGGGTTTATCACGGAATCGGGGTCGTTTCAATCGTTTTGCTTGTGCCAACGCTATTAGCGGGGTATGGTTTACTTTCTTCAGACGCTGGTTCACGAAGTACGCTGGGAGCAAGCTTCGCCATCCCTTGGCTTGCCATAGAATTGATAGCCCATTGTTCACAAACTGCTCCACTAAACTCCCTATCCGAACTTGCCAGCGAATCAACGACCGCTGCAATTAGCACGTCCCTCTACGCATTGTGGGCAGAGTGGGGCGAAGCCCTCTTTATGACAGGTGCGTTCCTCTGTGCACTCCTTGCAATTTGTTACGGTTCCGCACTCCATTCATGGGGAAATCCGGTTGCGGGTTATCTGTTCTTTGCGTCAATGATCGCCTTTCCAGTGGGTATTCTTTTCGGACAGGGGATACAACTACATGTGCTTATCCGAGGCATCGCGTTCCTATTCTTTGGAGGCGTTTTAATACAAGCACCACATGAAGACGAAATATAGTGGACAATAGAATGAAAGCAACCGCCATTGTCCAGTAAGATTTTAATAGAACCTTACCCTATGCCTCATCCTCGTTTAGCAATCTCTCCAGCTCTGCCAGGATATCTTCTTCGTCGCTTGCTGCTTCTGTGGTGTCTGCCTCCAGTGTTTCCAAATCGGATCGAAATTCTATAAGGTTACTGAGATAACGTTCACGCGTAATATTTTCTGCCTCACCGTGTTCCTCACGTAAACATTCGCCACAGAACTCTCCAATCTGTTGAATTCCAGTGTCAATCTCTTGCAATGCTGTCGCTGTATCGTCCTCTTGCAAACGCAATTCTGCTTTGGCGATGCTGTGCATCATGAGCATGTAACCCTTGTACTGATAACTCCGCCACGCGATTTCCGATGGCGCACAGTCGCGTGCCAAATTTGTTACTGCCAGATTCGTAGCGGTATCGCGCTGGACATCTTTCCACCGTTTAATACCCGCGAATAGGAGATAACGGGTATAACGATGAAAAGATTCCTCAAAAAGGATTTCCCATTCCTCCGATTCCAATTGAAACCCCTCACGGGTTCCATGCGTTTCTTCATACCCTCGCAACTTTGCGAAGAAGTAATCGTAATAGGAATCTACTCCGTGCGGACGCATACCATCGGGACGACCGGTCGCATAAATGCGCGAGATAGTGAAGGCATTCGGTTGCACAATGACGACTTCCCTGCCATCCTCAATTTTCAGAACACTCACAGGACGTTCCTCATCAAGGTTTAGCGACTCAAGTATTCGGTCGAAGGTGTGAACCCATCGGGTGTTTCTCTGTATAGAATCATTCGCCATTTTTTAATTGTTCCTTGCGGATAAGTAATTGAAAACTATTAAAGCAACTGAAAATAATCTTGGAGGGGCGTGACTGTAATATCTCCTCGCTGCAACGCGTCAATGGCGTTAACAGCCGCAGCTGCACCGGGTATGGTTGAGAAGATCGGGATGTCATGTGCTATCGCCATTTCGCGAATGAGGAGCTCATTCGGGCGATGTAAGTCACCCGTCGGTGTGTTGATAATGAGGTCCACCGCATGATTTTTGATGTAATCATGAATCGTCGGTCTCCCTTTACCGATACTGAAGACCAGTTCTGACTCCATTCCATTGCGCAGGAGTACCTTTGCGGTGCCGTGCGTAGCGATAAGCTCAAAGCCCATGTCTGTTAGTTTCTTGGCGATGAAGATAATGGCACGCTTGTCTTTGTTTCTCACACTGATAAAGACCTTACCACCGAGCGGTAATGTATAACCACACGCCTTCTGTGCCTTCGCAAAGGCGCGGGAAACATCGGTATCAATTCCCATAACCTCCCCGGTCGATTTCATCTCAGGACCCAAGCGCGTGTTTGAACCCGGGAAGCGGTTAAAGGGAAATACCGGTGCCTTGACGCTGAAATACGCAGGTTCAATTTCGTTCGTAAATCCAAGCTCAGCGAGCGTCTTGCCAGCCATCACACGTGCCGCGAGTTTCGCTAATGGCACACCAATGGCTTTACTCACAAATGGAATAGTTCTGGATGCCCGTGGATTCACCTCAAGCACATAAATCTCATCGTTCTTTATCGCGTATTGAACGTTCATTAAGCCACGCACATTTAAGGCTTTCGCCAAGGCGTAAGTAAAGGTTTTGAGATTTTCAATCTGTTCATCTACGAGTGTATAGGGCGGCAACACGCAATCACTGTCCCCTGAATGGATGCCAGCCTCTTCAATGTGCTCCATGATACCACCAATAACCGTGAGGTTTCCATCGGATATCGCATCAACATCCACTTCAATCGCTTCTTCAAGATATTTATCAATGAGTACCGGGTGTTCAGGTGACGCTTGAACAGCGGAGTGCATGTATTCGTGCAGGAGTTCTTCATCGTAAACGATCTGCATGGCACGTCCGCCTAAAACATACGACGGACGCACGATAACGGGATAGCCGAGTGCCGCAGCAATAGGGGAGGCTTCCTCACTTGAGGTCGCAGTTCCGTTAGGCGGTTGCATTAACCCGATGTCGTCTAAAACCGCTTTGAAAAGACGCCGGTCCTCAGAACGGGCTATGTCCTCAGGACTCGTGCCAATTATCGGCACACCAGCATTTTTGAGCGCAATCGCTAAGTTCAACGGCGTCTGCCCACCAAACTGAACAATAACACCCGATGGCTTCTCTTTGTGATAAATGTTGAGAACGTCTTCACAGGTTAAGGGTTCAAAGTAAAGCCGATCGGAGGTGTCATAATCGGTACTAACGGTCTCTGGATTGCTGTTTACCATGATGGTTTCATAACCATCGGCTTTGAGCGCAAGGGCGGCATGGACACAACAGTAGTCGAATTCGATCCCTTGACCAATACGATTCGGACCGCCCCCAAGTATCATGATTTTGGATTTATCAGACGGACGCACCTCATCTTCACTCGAACAGGTCGAATAATAATAAGGCGTTTCTGCTTCAAACTCCGCAGCACAAGTGTCAACAGTTTTGAAAGTTGCGTCAACCCCGAGCCCCCGCCGACATTCGCGAATGGTTTCTTCAGGAACGTCGTAGATATCCCCCAACTGCCGATCCGAAAATCCAAACTGTTTTGCCTGCTTGAGAAGTTTTTTCGTGAACTCTCCATCTGTTTCGGGCTTTTCTAAATGTTGATCTATAGAGCGGCGGGCATCCGGTGCGGACAAGGCGTTTTCAAAATCAACGATTTCCTTCATGTTGTAGAGGAAAAATGGATCAATATGTGTGTAAGCGTAAATTTCCTCAATACTCATCCCCCGTGCAAGGGCAGCTTTAATATAAAAAATCCGTTTGACGTTCGGAACGCTCAACTTGCTCGGTAATTCAGAAAATGGAAGTTCCTCAAGTGGATGGTTATCTAAACCGTGCCATCCCGTCTCCAACGATCGCAGTCCTTTTTGTAACGCCTCTTTAAAGGTTCTTCCGATAGCCATCGCTTCGCCGACAGATTTCATCTGTGTTGTGAGGGTCTCATCCGTCCCTTGGAACTTTTCAAAAGCCCATCTCGGAATCTTGACCACCACGTAATCAATAGTCGGTTCAAAGCAGGCAGGCGTCTCGGCAGTGATATCGTTAGGAATCTCATCTAAATTGTAACCGACAGCGAGTTTCGCTGCGATTTTCGCAATTGGAAACCCAGTCGCTTTTGATGCAAGCGCAGAACTCCGAGAAACGCGGGGGTTCATCTCAATCACGACCTGTTTGCCAGTCTTTGGATCAACAGCAAATTGGATATTGGAACCGCCTGTGTCCACACCAATCTCACGAATAATCTTAATCGCTGAGTCCCGCATCAGTTGATATTCTTTATCCGTCAACGTTTGGATGGGTGCCACAGTGATACTATCACCCGTGTGGACACCCATAGCATCGACATTTTCAATCGAGCATATTATGACGACATTGTCCGCACCATCCCGCATAACTTCCAACTCGAATTCCTTCCACCCAATGACAGACTCTTCAATCAGCAGCTCATTGATTGGACTCAGGGCAAGTCCTGACGTGACCATTTTCTCGTATTCTTCGATGTTGTAAGCGATACCCCCACCTGTCCCACCAAGCGTAAACGCAGGACGGATGATCGCTGGAAATCCGATCTGTTCAACGATCGCAAGTGCCTCTTGGACCGAGTGAGCGATACCGCTCTCCGGGACTGCCAATCCGATTTTTGTCATCGCCTCTTTGAAAAGCGCGCGATCCTCTGCCTTTTGGATAGCAGGCAACTTCGCACCAATGAGTTCAACCTCATATTCGTCTAACACACCAGATTCTGCGAGTTCAACAGACACGTTCAAAGCCGTTTGCCCACCGAGTGTTGGCAGCAACGCTTGCGGACGCTCCTTGGCAATTATAAGCGCCACTGTGTCCGCTGTAATCGGCTCAATGTAGGTCCGATCGGCGAAATCCGGATCTGTCATGATGGTAGCAGGATTGCTATTAACAAGCGTAATTTCGTAACCTTCCTCTTTAAGTGCCTTACACGCCTGCGTTCCGGAGTAATCAAACTCACACGCCTGTCCGATGATAATCGCACCGGATCCGATAATTAAGATTTTCTTTATGTCTGTTCGTTTTGGCATTTTTTAAACTATCAAATCTGTTCATCGCTCCCTGTGCAAGCCTCTATAGGAAACCTGCAGGACAATGTTTCGCGATGGTTTTCGGTGGAGTCCAACTGCCCTGGGTTCTGAAAAGTTTCAGTCAGACCAACTCGGTTCAATTTAACCAGAATCCCTGCCCGAAACAAAGTGGCGGGCAGCCCAGAGCACATCGTTAAGAGTCCATCATTTTTGTAAAACGCGAGAAAAGATAACTGGCATCGTGTGGACCCGGCGATGCTTCCGGATGATACTGGACAGAAAAAATGGGATACTCCCGATGTTCTATCCCTTCAAGGGTGTCATCATTCAGATTGATGTGTGTAACCTCAACACTATTCGGTAGTGAATCGATATCAACGCAGAATCCATGATTTTGTGAGGTAATTTCGACGCGGTCGGTCTCAAGGTATTTGACGGGTTGGTTCGCACCTCGGTGCCCAAATTTCAGTTTAAATGTCTTCCCACCCAACGCGAGTCCGAGCAGCTGATGTCCTAAGCAAATGCCGAAAAGCGGTTTTTTGCCTATGAGCATTTGAATGGTTTGGATCGCATAATCAACCGGCATCGGATCCCCCGGACCGTTTGAGAGAAATACACCATCTGGTTCCGCTGCGAGAATCTCTTCAGCAGATGTGCTCGCCGGCACGACTTGGACCTCACAGCCGTGTGCAGTCAATTGGCGCAAAATGTTATATTTAATGCCGAAATCGAGCGCAATGACACGATATTTGGGGTGGGAGTTGTTTTCCGCAATTTGCTGCCACGCGTACGGACTCGGACACGTCACCCGTTGCACCAAGTCCCAGCCTACCAAACCGTGCCATGCTTTGGCTTTCGTGACGAGACTCTCAGGATTCAGATCCTCTGTTGAGAGACATCCGTTCATCACCCCCTGAACACGAAGACGGCGGGTGAGTGCGCGAGTATCAATGCCTTGGATGCCAATAATATCGTGATCCGCAAGGTAAGAATCCAAACTCCATTTTGAGCGCCAATTGCTATAGTATGCGCTGTATTCCCGAACGACAAACCCTTCCACCTGTGGACCGATAGATTCTACGTCTGTTTCGTTACAACCGTAATTCCCTATCAGCGGGTATGTCATTGTCACGATCTGCCCTTTGTAGGACGGATCGGTCAAGACTTCCTGATACCCCGTCATACTCGTATTAAAGACGACTTCGCCGACGGTTTCACCCGTCGCGCCAAACTGATCGCCTTCAAAGAATGTCCCGTCCGCTAATGCGAGAATCGCTTTCATATTTTTAATTTTCCTTGCGGTTCGTTCAGACCGGTTGTGTTCTGCTGCCCGCTCTAAATACAAGCGCACGCCATCCCTTAAGTTCCCAACCCCCGAAAGGCGTGTTTTGACTTTTTGAACGAGATTTTCTCACGTCAACCCGATTCACTAAATCCGGATTAATTGTTGTCACATCCCCGACGACACCCGTAGACAGTGTTCCACGATTGATACCGAGTATATTTGCTGGAATCGAAGTCATTTTCGCAATTGCCTCAGCGACTGTCAGGTGTCCCGGTTCAACAAGAAACGTCCATACAAGCGGCACACAGGTCTCCAAACCGATAATTCCATTCGGTGCCTCAAGCATGCCTTGTGCCTTTTCTTCTGGGGCGTGCGGCGCGTGATCAGTCGCGATTGCGTCAATCGTGCCATCGCGTAAACCTTCAATAACAGCGTCGATATCGGTCTGGGTCCGCAAGGGTGGATGCATCTTGGCATTCGTTCCCTGCTTCTCTATTTCCGCATCCGTGAGGATCCAATGATGTGGACATGCCTCGGCAGTCACATGGACCCCTCGGCGTTTTCCTTGGCGCACCAACTCAACTGCCCCTGCAGTGCTAACATGGAGGACATGGAGGTGGCCGCCTGTCATCTCTGCTAACATGATGTCCCGCGCGACAATGATGTCCTCCGCTGCATTTGGACTGCCGATAAGTCCCAATTTTCGAGAGGTTTCTCCTAAATTCATGACAGCGCCCGCGTTGAGGTTGTGCTCTTCGCAGTGAACCATGATTGGAAAACCGAGTTCCGCGCTCAAGGCGAGTGCGTCGCGCATAAGGGCAGCGTTCATGACCGTGACACCGTCATCACTGAAGCCAACTGCGCCAGCGGCACGCATCCCACGCATATCCGTGAGTTCATCACCCGCGAGATTTTTGGTAATACTTCCAAGCGGGAATACATGTGTCGCCGCCGTCTCGCTCGCGATGTCATAAATCTGTTCAATCTTTTCGGGTGTGTCTATAACAGGAGACGTGTTCGCCATGCACGCAACCGATGTGAATCCACCCGCTGCGGCTGCAGCCGTCCCAGTCGCAATCGTCTCTTTATGTTCGAAACCGGGCTCACGCAGGTGGACGTGCATATCGATGAATCCCGGTGTAACGATCAGCCCTGTTGCGTCATAGACAGTGGCGGATGGAGATTCGGAAACATGTTTTTCTCCACCACCGACCGCCTTAACCTTGCCGTTGACGATAGAAAGATTGCCAACTTCATCAATGTTGTTAGCAGGATCAATGATACGTCCGTTAGTGATAAATGCGTCGCTCATTCCTCATCCTTCTCATAAATCACTGCCGAATCCACGTCACTCTCTTCGGCGAGTTGCACCCTGACGAACTCTTTTCGGGAGGTCGGGACATTTTTACCGACATAATCGGAGGCGATTGGCAATTCGCGGTGCCCCCTATCAATCAGCGTCGCCAATTGGATTGCAGCGGGACGACCGAAATCCATCAGCGCGTCCATTGCCGCCCGAACGGTGCGTCCAGTGTAAAGCACTTCATCCACCAAAATGACCCATTTCCCAGTAATGTCAAACGGAAGTTCGGTGCTATTGACTTGAATTTGCGTTTCATAGAGGTTGATATCATCACGGTAGAGCGTAACATCAATCGCACCTACATCGACGTCAATATTCTCAATCCGCTCAAGGTTTTCAGCAATACGGTGCGCAAGAATATCCCCCCGACTTTTGACACCGACAAGGACCAGATCATCAATGTGTTTATGATTGTGCTCCAAGATCTCGTGGGCGATCCTGAGCAAGGCGCGGCGAATTTCTTCGGTGTTCATGACTTGTGCTTTTTCACGCATTTGCATTTTTTCCCGTTTGTCGCTTGTGTTCTGTTAATAAAAAAACCTCTCCCGTCTGACGTGACGAGAAAGGCATCATCCAACCGATTCCAATGGACAGTCTACAGTATGATTCCAATTCAAATTGTGTTTTTGCATCCTTTTTTCAACCTCTCTGGATTGGATTAAAAAGGGTTCTTGACCTCTAACGCTCTACTTCTTACTAGATTATACTACATTTACATATTAATTGCAAACTTTTTTCTCATGCCTTTTGATCCACCATGCTTGAGAGGATACCGAGGATTTTGTCGCACTGTGCGATCGGGTAAATTACCATATCAATGTGGAGTCTTTGCCCTTCCAATTTGAGGAATCGCCAATCTGTCCCCGAAGTGGTAGCCCCATAGATATAAGGGATATCATTGCCTTTTTCAGTGTTAAAGCGTTGCGCGGCGAGCATCTCAGCAACACACTGTCCGAGACCTACAGTTAAGTCATCTTTCTTCGCCTCGACAAGAATAATGACGGGTGCCTCTAAAAAAGATTGTACAGGCGACAAACTCACCAAAAAATCGCAAACCCCGGTCAATCCATTTTCGTCATCAATGCTGAAATCAATACCAGAAAAGAGGCTGATGCGACGTTCCAGTTGTTCTCGGAGTTCAACGAGAATATCAGCGATAATCAGTTCTGATTTTGCTTTTTCTGTGTTGATGGTGATCGCTAACGGGACATTTCGTGCCAATGCCGTTGCAAGATGTTCACTCGGATCCATCGACGCTATTTCAGAAAAAATGCCTGCGGATTCAACGATCTCTAATTGAAACGCTGTTCGCACCGCTTCTAAGGTAAAATTACTGTAAACCATCTGTTAGTGCCTCCTTCCAAAAAGTTAAGAGAATAGACCTCATTCACCCTGGACGGCACTGATTTCATCTTCCGAAATCTTGTGAACACTTTTCGGATTAAACGTCTGTGTTGTATCTGCGCGGAGGGCGACCTCAATCCTACCACCCGTTAGCACAAAGAACTGGATCAGGAAGCCACCCCCCTGCATCGATTCCACCTGATATTCTTCTGCATCAAGCCCGCCAAGCCACTCTGGTAACGCCGCTTCAAAATTCGGGTGTGCAAGCACATGTTCTGGCAACGCGATAATCAGCGTCCCCGGAGCATCACCGATTGCGTCGCCAATGACCTCTCGTCTTTCTAACATAAACGGGACGACGCGACTGGCATATTCAAAATCATCGGAGTTGGTGCGTTCTGGTGGCACGAGTCCCCAGGTCAAGTGATGGATGAACGGGTTCCCATATCCCTGCCCGAGCATGTGTTGCAGTGCCGCCCTGTCAACGGGATGCACAACAGCAACATAGTCGAACCATCCGTCATCGCGTGCTGCGCTCTCTATCGGCAATTGCGCAGAGACATTGATATAATCGCAACCGTCAACAGGCGATGGATAACACCGCGCATCCCATCCGTTGACATAGCCGAGTTGTTTCAGACCATCAGCAACGAGATGAGGGGGATCGCAGAAAATAGCGGCATGATCCATATTCGGATAGATTTCTACACCTGCTCCCATGACCCGTTCTGCGACCTCAGTCGCCTCTGCAAAACGGAGATCAGCGTTTTCAATCGTCATGTAATCCGCAAAATTTGTCGGCAATGTAATCAAGTTTTCCATCTTTTAAACTATCCAATCTGGGCACCGTTCCACTTCGTTTCACGGTGGTTTTCGGTTATGGTAAACCAGAAAAATAAACAGACATTTACCCCAGGCCCGGTAGGTGTGGTTTCTAACCGGGGTCCCCACCCGTTACTGGGAAGGGACACCGGTGCTGAATGTCTAAATTGATTCTAAAGTTTACCATAAATCAATGCTGCATCGGGAGAGTGAACGCTATAATTGCTCACAACAGTTATAAGTCTAACAGAAATAGTATTGATAAGCAAGCGTTTTGGTTTCGCTGACAAACCATATCTCTGTGAAAAGTTGTTGAAAAAAGTGCAAATCTCTGCTAACGTTAATGTGGGCTTTTAAATCAGCCTTAGACTCATAAACACAGGAGCGATTCATGAGAACAAATACCTTTCGAGAACTACTTAACGCTGACAAACCGACAGTCGGCACACATATCCATACCACCTGGCCCTCCATCGTTGAAGCGATCGGACACACGGGACTGTATGATTATGTGGAATTTGTGGGGGAATACGGTCCGTTTGATCTGCACGATTTGGATAACTTATGTCGGGCAGCTGAACTGCACAACATCTCCACAATGATTAAGGTTGATCAAGAACCACGGGGTTTCATCGCGCAACGCGCGATCGGTTCTGGCTTCCAGAGTGTGCTTTACGCCGACTGCCAAAACGTTGAAGATGTCAAGGAATGTGTGAGGATTACACGGGCAGATACCCCCGAAGATGGTGGTAGTTACGGCGTAGCAACCCGCCGATTTTCCTATATGGGGTATGGCGGCGGTCCAGAATACGTCCAAGCACTTCGCGATGTCGTCAACGTTATCATGATTGAGAAAAAAGGGACGGTTGACAACCTTGAAGAGGTGCTATCTGTCGAAGGCGTTGACATGATTCAGTGGGGCGGTTCGGATTATTCGATGAGTATCGGCAAGGTTGGTCAACGCGGTGCCCCGGAAATACAGGAAGCACACGATAAAGTGTTCAAGACCGCCGTAAAGATGGGGGTCCCCCCGCGCGCTGAAATCGGGAGTCCCGACGACGCGAAACGCTATCTTGATATGGGAGTCCGGCATTTCTGCATCGGCACCGATATTTCCGTCCTCTACAGTTGGTGGCGGGAAAACGGTGATGGTTTACGGAAAGCCATTGAAGGACATTAGAGCAGTTGTCGGTTATTGGAAAATTTTAAAGTCCGTAAAGTGTGCTAAAGTCTGTAAAGTGTACTAAAGTTTCAAAGAGACCTCTTTCAACTTCCCAACTTTAGTACACTTGCAAACTTTTAACCGACAACCATTAAAGCATTGAGTCCATCCGTGCCGCGACCCAATCCACAGCAACATCAATCATCGCTTGTCCCTTTTCGACTGTCGCCAATTTTGCCTGATGGTGATATTCCCGGTCAGACTTCGCTTGTCCTGTATCTGAGATAGTGAGTTTTGCACTGTCGTAATCCACACCGTTCCAATCAACGTTTTCTGCGAAAGCTGCGAGGGCGAAGGCTGTCTCGAATTCCGCCGCGTGCCCAGGACATACCCCGGATTCCATCTGTGTTTTGACCAGCTCTTCATCATATGCTTCCCAATAGGAATGATATTCGATATTGATGCCGAGTTTCTCTCGGTAGCCATCTAACCGCTCATGCACCGGACCGGAATTTCCCGCATGCCCATTGACAATCAAGATATTCTCAATCCCGTGTCGACGCATACTATCAGCAACGTCATAAAGCACCTCACCAAAGACCTCTGGGCGGAGCGTGAGCGTGCCTTTGTGATCCATCCAGTGTTCCGACACACCGATTGCTAAGGGCGTTGTGACGATAACCCGTGGGAACAACTTTTCAGCCGCCAATTTGGAGACATACACCGCACTTTGCGTATCGTGATACATCGCCAAATGTTCGTTATGTTGCTCTGTGCTGCCCGTCGGAATAATCGCTCCCTTAAGTGTGCCAGCATCAATCGCTTCTCGGACATATCGCCGCTGATTTTCCCAAAGTAACACGGATTTGATTTCAGACATTGTCTAACCTCCATTTTTTAATTTTACCTTGCGGAGTAATAAAGAGCGTTTAGTGATAGGATGCGTTTCACGAGATTAAACGAGCAGGAAGCCCTACCCTTTAGGGTTGGGAGGAATGCTCGCCCTATTGAATTAGACCAAACGCCTATCAAAAAGATTTGACTTTCGGTTGAAAATGTGGTATAATTAGAATATCAGGTTGGCAAGCATACTAAGCGTTGCCACTTGGCAATGTGCTTGCCTCCCACTTAGTAGGGGATAAACGCCTGATACCTGATAATCCATGAAATTAACCTTTAGAAACCCTGTGTATCCTACAAAAACACAGGAAACAACATTGTTTAAGTGGCTTGACCACCTCTGTGAACTTCAGAACGCTGCCCGCAACAATCGCAAGTATACCTACGAGGAAGAGGGGCGTTTTGTTTCTCAAGGTGAGCAAGAGAAACTTTTGACAGCAGCGCGTGAGAAATATGACGATTTTCGCGCCGTGCCTCAAGACTTTCAAGTTTCTGTCCTCAAGCGCGTTGACAAAGCCTTTGATGCGTTCCGCAGACGTTGCAAAGAAGGCGCAGCGAAAAAAGGCTACCCTCGCTACAAAACGCGTGTGCGTTCTCTGACATGGTGCTTGCGAAAACACAAAATCAAGGACAAAAGCACAGGCGGATTCAAACGTGTCCGCCAAAATCCGATAATAGAAACCGATTTTCGTCATAATCGTTTGAAAGTGCCAAAACTCGGTGAAGTCAAGATACGTATGCACCGTCCTCTCCAAGGAGACCCCAAAGAGGTCACGATCGTCAAAAAAGCGAGTGGCTGGTATACCTATATCGTCTGCGAGATACCCAACACGCCAAAAGTTGAACCGACTGACGCTCTGGCAGTTGACGTTGGCACGACACACTATCTGACGACCTCTGAAGGCGAAAAAGAGGATAATCCTCGCTGGTATCGCCAAGCAGAAGGTTTACTGCGAAAACACTCCAAAACCCTTTCTCGAAAGAAAAAAGGGAGCAACCGAAGAAAGAAACAACACCATAAACTCGCTTTACACCATGAGCGAACTGCTAACAAACGCAAAGACTTTATTGGTAAACTCGTCTATAAACTCTACCACCACAAAGAAAAAAATGTTTTAGTGGCAGAGGATTTAAGCGTATCCAACATGGTAAAGAACAAATACCTCAGCAAGAGCATCAGCGACGCGTCTTGGGCAACCTTCTTTGAGTGGTGTGGGAACATAGCCGAAAGAGACGGTTTCCATTTCCATCAAGTCGACCCAAAGAATACTTCGCAAACTTGCTCCTGTTGTGGTAGGAAGTCGCCAAAGAAACTTTCGCTGGCTATACGAACTTTTAATTGTAGTTTTTGTGATACGTCTTTAGACCGAGACCACAACGCTGCGATAAACATACTTTTACGGGCGGCTTGCGCCCATTGTGGAGAGCGTTGGGTTACCAACCTCTATGAAACGAGAAACACGAACAAAGCACAAGACGCGGGCTTAGAGAACGCCAAACAACTCCTATTGTTTGATGGACTCCTGACAAGCCCAAGTCTTTAGGCTTGGGTACATTGACCTATCTGAAGAAACACCCTATCAAAAACCCCGCCATTTCATTATGGGCTACGGGTTTTGGTAACGCATCGCGAGGCACAGTTCGCTCCTACAGTTATCCGTTGTCGAGTGTGTCTCGAATAGCTGCAATTCCATCTTCCATCGACTTCCGGTCTGGCGGTAGATAGTCTTGCAAACTTTCCCAGTCATATTCGTTCTGTTGTGTATCCTTATTTTTAAACAGGATTTTAGTGCTGTAATCTCGGATTTCATTGAGCGTCCATTCATAGATATAAAAACCGAAAATGTCCGCATGTAGAGAGACCTCATTGTGTCTCTCCGTGAGATACCGCTCCAAAACCACTTCAAACCGCTCACCTGTGAAAGAGACTAAGTCTTTTTCAGGCGGACCGAGGCAGACACCATCCCAATCGATCAAATGCAGTCGGTTTTCGGTATCCAAAATGAGATTGCCCGGCGTCGGGTCGCCGTGTGTAACCACAAAAGGCGTTTGTTGGGTGGTTGCCGAATGTCCCAGGGTATCGTATCGGTCAAGGGTTTCCAAAACGGCAGATCGGTGCTCGGCGAGTGCCGCAAGCAGTCGTTTTTGGTATTGATTCTGAGAAGGGATCGTTTTTCCAGAAGCCTCAAGTGCCGTGTAAAGTTCATGCCGTAGCGGCAAGTCATACTTTGCTACTGGAAGGCAACTCGGATCGATCGCATCTATGGAACGGTGAAGTGTCGCTAACAGGACCGCCGTCTGACTGAGTTCTGTATCCGTGAAGTCTTTTCCGATCTTCCACAAGTCCCAACGACTTTTGCCTTCAATGAACGGAAACAGCGAGACGCGAAAACCGTGCCATGGGATACTCAGGATGCCGTCCGATGTTTCCAACGGAGCGACAACACCCGATATATTGCATCGGTGCCGCAGAAGCGACGCAACCCGCAAGCAGGAATCCGGGACAGAGGTAGACGCTTTGGCAAAATACTTTTCGCCTGTTTCGGACCCCACGATGTAGCCGTAACTGTCCTCACCTTCAGAAAAAAAGGTTATGGACTGCAAAGGCAGCGCGTAGGCAGTCTTGAGATGTTGCAGTAATTCCGATTTATCAAAAGCGTTGTCAACTTTCATGAGTGGAATTTACTCAATTCGTTGCAGATGCCGCGACTTTCTGAAGAACCACCTTGCTGTCGCTCTTCAACTGCAAAGATTCAGCGATATTTCCCATATTAATCGCAATCTTGAACTGATGAGTAGAGGTCGAAAACCGTCCTAAATAATCCCCTTCGGGAACATCTCCATAGTTTTCAACAAATTTGATCTGAATTTTTTGCCCTGTTGCAAACGTCGCTTCAAGCGTGTCCTCAAGTTTCCAACCACGTTCGGTAAATGGAGCGATGTTGAGGTCGGTGACAGCGTTGCCGTGGTCGTCGATTTCAACAATTGTCCCGGTGAGCGATGTCATTTCTCCAGTCTCTGGAACACTCGCTTTTTGACTGCATCCTACAAGAAGTGATAGGGTTGTCAAAAGCGTTACGAACACTAATTTCCAACGATATGAACAGGGTTGATAGTAGAATTTCACGATGGTGCATACCTCCATGCATTTTCTATAAACTGATTGTAGTATAGTGGAAAAGTAAGCAAATGTCAAGGAAAACAAAAAGAAGGTTTCGCGAGAATTTCATTTGACGTATTAGTGAAACATTGCCAATGATCTTATTAGGCGATTTCAATGCACCTGCTCCCGATGGGGACGCTTACCAGATGTTACTTGCCGCAGAATATGTTGACACATGGCAGCTCGATTCCCATGGGACCGGCTACACCTGCTGTCAAGACAAGGCACTTCAGAATGAGGCAAGCGAACACCGTAAGCGGATTGACCAGATTTTTGTCCGAAACCTGGATCCCCCGACTGCTGTTATGACATCCACGATAGGGGATAAGCCCGAAGACAAGCTATCCTCTGGGTTGTGGCCCTCCGATCATGCCGGTGTCGTCGCACATCTCGCATTTGAGTAACGAAAACTGATTTATAGTGGATATTTTTGTGGCATAGGAAACCGTTGGTCTCCTGTGACAGCGTGAGACGTAACCTCACAATTCACCCTATGACACGAGTATCCAAGTAATTACGGGATCTACCATAGTTCTTTAAAGAAGTAAAGCGCGCTGCGACAAAGTTTGAAAATCCATCGCAGCGCGCTTTTCGTTCTACGCGTTGAACTTACTCAGGCCCACTAATTTTGAACACTGTCTCCGTTCCTATGACTTTGTAAGGCTGGACTGCTCCGTTAGTAATTTGGAGGACACCGACGCTTTTGACAGGATGGCGGTGCTCATCGAAACGAGAAATACTCGTGGCACCTTCGTAGTTCGTAATTGCATCGATTGCATCCCGAACCATAACCGGATCTGTTGATCCTACTGCTTCATAACCGGACAGCAACGCGACTGAGAGTGAAAGCGATACGCATATCACCAATCTAAAAACTTTCGTGTTAAAAATAAAATAAATTTCAGCGTAAAATCAATTCCGTGCCTCAGGCGTAACCGTCAGTGTTACCTGTTCTCCATCTCGTAGCACAACAACTTCGACAGGTTCCCCAATTTTCACAGCATCAAGGGCATAGGTATAGTCGTAGATGTTCGCGATCTGCTGTCCGCCAAATTCCAAAATAACATCGCCACCCTTCAAGCCTGCCTTATCGGCGGGACCCCCGGCGCGAACCCCAGAGAGTTTAACACCCGTGCCTTCCGTCGTATAGTCGGGAATCGTACCAAGATAGGCACGCAGGGTATCGCGGCTCCCACCTTCCGATTCGCTCCGTTCTACCGCAACATATTCCGGACGTTCAGGGGTATGAACGACATCTAAAACAATACCGTGCGCGAATTGAGAGATCCGTTCCAGTCCCTCATAATTGAGGGTCTCTATATCATCTGTTGGACGGTTATAGTCTTCGTGTCCCCCAGTGAAGAAACTCAGGACCGGCACCTCTTTCGGATAGAAGGCAGTTACATCTGTTGGCAAATACGGATCCGTTTGTAAGGTTAGATTGAAACCAATCGGAACATTCCGCTTTTCAATGAGTTTCGTCCACACAGAGGACGAACCGACACCTTGCAAGATGAGTTTGTTTTCACGGAGTCGTCCGACCATATCAAAATTGACGTATGCCACCACTTTGTCTAAAGGAACAACGGGATCGTTGACGAAGTGGGTGGAACCGATGAGTCCGAGTTCCTCGCCCGACCAGAGTGCGAAGATAACGCCTCTGTTAAATTTTTCGGGATGTGCTTGCGCGGCTTCACTGAGGGTCGCCGCCAATTCTAAAACAACAGCCGTGCCGGAGGCGTTGTCATCTGCCCCGTTATGAATCTGTCCCGCTTCGTCCTTTCCCGCAAGGGAGCCGATTTCACCGTAACCGATATGATCATAGTGCGCACCGACAACGACATACTCGATGTCGTCTGTTAATTGCGTGGGTGGGAGCAGAGCCACCACATTTTTGTCCGTTTTCTTAACCTTCTCAACAGAAACGACAATTTTGACTGTGACATCGGGCAACAGAAATTGTCCAAGGAAGTGCGGATTCTCCACATCGAGTCCCGATTGAACATCTTTTAGGTTTTTATCCGACGGTGCAAAGAGCGCATTTGCCACGGTATCACTTATGGACGCAGCGACAATCCCAGAATCAGCAAGGCTACTATCGAAGTCAAGCGGAATCAATTTACCTGCGTTAGGGGAGTTCGGACCCGCCACGACAAGAAACGCCTTTGCACCATGTTCCCGTGCTTGCATCGCCTTGTATCGGAGTCCCGCATACCGATTCAGTTCTTGGCGGCGTTCGGGTTCAACCGATTCCGGAACATAACGGAGTGCTACGACAATTTTGTCCTTCACATCTAATCCCGCATAAGCGTCATACCCTTCACCTAACTCGCCAGGGACGGTGAGTCCATACCCAACAAAGACGACTTCGCCTTCAACGACACCGTTACGGGAGAAAGAGAGCGGCTGAAAGTCCTGTTCCACGCTGAATTCTAATTCCTGTTCGGCACCATGCACCTGACGTGTGATAGAGAACCGGTTTTCCTCAGATATAATCCGCCTACCCGCGGTGAATTCAAAGGTTTGCCCAAATCCTCGTAAGGAACGCTCTGCATCACCAACAGGCGTGAGACCAAGTTCTTCAAATTGGGAGGCGATATGCTCGGCTGCACGTTTCGCGCCGTCTGAACCCGTCATTCTACCTTCAAGGGCATCGTCGGCAAGAAATTCAATATGTTGACGGATACTCGTTTTTTTAGAAGGTTTCAAATCGGAAACCGTTTGGACGGAAGGCACAAATGAATTAGGATTCCTCGGCGCCGACGTAACCGCATCCAGGGCAGCTTCATGATTCCAGTCGGCAAGGTAAAGTTGCGAAACCTCTTGACTGTTCCGATTCGAGGTCCAACACAAACGACTGCCATCCGGTGAAAAGACAGGAAGTCCGTCAAACCCATCAGTTGTGGTTACCCGGACGGGCTCATGCCTACCTCTCCCATCCACGAGATATAGCTCAAAATTAGAGAATCCAAGTTTGTTAGACGCAAAGATAACGTAAGCACCACTCGGATGAAAGTAGGGTGCCCAAGACATGCTATCGAAATCGGTAAGCCGCCGCACACTTGAGCCATCTATCCGCATTGTGTAGATGTCTGCTTGACTGCCATCAGATGTAAAGTGTCGCCAGACGATATGCTCACCATCGGGTGTGAAGAAGGGACCCCCATCATAGCCCGGTGAATCCGTCAATTGAATTTGATCGGATCCATCGGCGTTCATGATATAAATTTCGCCGAAATAGGCGGGATCCACCTCAAACTGCTTCAGCTCCTTTGGGGAGAGGCGGCTTTTGGGATATGCGTTCCGCAGCGAACAGAAAACGATATATTTACCATCAGGCGAATATGAGGCTTCAGCATCATAGCCGGGTGCGTCTGTCAGTTGTTTGAGGTTACTGCCATCTCGGTTCGCCGAGAAGATGTCCATCTTTTCATCGTAATCCCAACTGTAGCGTCTCTCTTTTCCCGATGCCCGGAATTTCAGTTCCTCTTCCTGTTTCGCTTTTGCAAAAGCATCGTGGTGGGTCGAGGCGTAAAGCACTTCATCCGTCCCTGGACGGAAAAACGCACAAGTCGTCTTCCCCACACCCGTTGAGACGCGATGCGTATCACCTGTTAGCAAGTCTAAAAGATAGATTTGATAGAACGGATTATCCGATTCGCGTTCAGTCTGGAAGATGAGCGCGTTGCCGTCTTCGGAGAAATATCCCTCGCCAGCGCGCTTTCCATCATAAGTGAGTTGTCGGGCATTGCTGAGAAATTGGGACTCGTCAACAGCATTAGCTTCTGTGTCATTCGATGGAGTGTCCTGAGCCACGACATCACCCGTTAGAAAAACAGCAAAGAGTATTGTCCACAGAAACCCCATCGCTTTGA
This sequence comes from Candidatus Poribacteria bacterium, assembly GCA_009839745.1. Lineage (NCBI taxonomy): Bacteria > Candidatus Poribacteria > Candidatus Poribacteria bacterium. The sequence goes on along the minus strand of VXPE01000020.1, from coordinate 7,282 downwards.
TGTAACACATCTCAATTCCTCCCGCTTTTTTAAATTAGAACGTAGTGATGCTATAGATATTGCGCTGCTTTCTCTTTCAGAAACGCCAGTCCATCTATCGCGAGGCTCTCCGCACTCGGTGCGATATCGCGCCAGATGCAAGTCGCAGCAGCGATTTCCTTGACTGCCGGCGTAAACGATTCAATCACGAGCCATTTGTCGTAATTAACCTCGGCAAGCGCACCGAAGACCCCGTCCCAATCCACAAGTCCTGTGCCTGGCGTGCCGCGATCGTTTTCACAGCAGTGAACGTGATGTAAGAAATCGCCGGTCGCGATAATCGCATCCGCCTGATTTTTTTCTTCAATGTTCATGTGGAAAGTGTCCAGATGCACCTTGAAATATGGACTATCCACGGCTTCACACAGTTTAACAGCATCTGCAGCGATATTGATGAAATAGGTTTCAAATCGGTTGAGCGGTTCACTGGCGAGCGTAACGCCGCATTTTCCAGCGAATTCGCAAACGTCTTGCAAACCTTCAACACACCAGTCCCACTCCTGTTTGTTTCTACCGCGTCCAACGAGTGTGCCGACAGCACTATACATCGGTCCAACGAGCGTATCTGCCCCCAATTCGGCAACAATTTCACAACACCGCTTGAGATAGGTTCTTCCGTTTTCTCGAATTGTCGGGTCTTCATCGATAGGATTCCTGTCCCCTGCCATGATATTACACCCGATGGGGTCTAAGCCGGTATCCTTCAGCAATCCTTGCGTATACGGGATATCGACTGTATCAGGATCAAAGATCGGAATTTCGACACCATCGAACCCCATTTCAGCAACTTTAGGGATGAGGTCTGCGGTTTCTCTATCAAACTTATCCGCCCAGAGTAATAAATTTACACCAAACTTTGGCATTCTATAGTGTTCTCCTTAATAACTGAATAATACCATTTCTGATTGAAAATGCTTCAATAAACGAGCTCTTTGTAGCATAGGCTGTTAGCCTGTGCAGTCTTTGAGGCGATCTGTCAATGCGATGTAATCTCTTAGAAATGGTATAACATGTACTGGAATGTGTACTATTTTTTGCAGTTTAGCACAAATTGAAAAGCATTTCAACTTTTTTAGCAATATTAAGAAATAAATTCCGAGTTTCCCGAAGGGCTCGAACCCGTAGGGGCGGGGTTTCCTCGCCCATTAATTTTTGTGTGTTGGGTTCTTGGATAGGAGGGATCTCCGAATCACGACAGGCAGTATTGGTATTCGGCAGGAAGCGCGTTCGGGCTTCCTGCCACTTTTTCTTCGCCTTCGATTGTCTTGGACCTTCCGCAGACATGTGATAAATCACACGACTACGAACCAGAGCGTTTGATAGACAGGGATATGCCCTCTTTTTGAGGACCCCAGACCCCAAAAGTTTAGGGATACTGTGAAACTATCGTTTTGTTGAATTAATACTAACACATCGATTGAATTTCACGGGAGTGTCCCTTAATTTGATTTACCTTATTTATGATAATATATTTGATTAAAAACTGCAAATTAATTTTTTACCTTTGGTGGACGGTTTCCAGCCTCGTTCTTCATGTAGCCCAGCGGGGGTTTTTGCTTGGGGTTTCTTCAAAATGTGTATAAGTCCCAGAGATCACAAAAAACTTGACTTTTTCCTTACTGTCAGGTACCATAGTCTATCAAGTAGACAGCCATTGTAAAATAATTTGTTATACCCATTTTAACCAATCCCAAAACTACTTTGAAGTGCCAACGCTTATTAGAGATATGCGCAACCTCTTTTTTCCAGTCGGTGGCGGTAACGAAATCGGCGCGAGTTGTTATTTTATTCAGTTAAATGGAGCGAAGTTCCTTTTAGATGCGGGCATTCGTTTGCACACTGACTCTATATATCCACGCTTTCATTCGCTTTATCTTGAAAATCTCCTTGATGGTTTATGGGAGTTGGATGGAATCCTACTTTCCCATGGACATATTGATCATATCGGTGCGTTACCGTTTGTTGTTGAGGAAGCACAGGATGTCCCGATGTATGCAACTTTACCGACGCGAGAGATTGTAGACCTACAACTGAATCAATCTTTAACTTCCGCGACTTTTAGTCGTGAGGAATTGGTTGATTTTCCGAGAGTTAAAGCATTCAATGCCCTGAGGGTTCAACGCGCAATTGAAAATATTACGCCGATAGCATGGCATTCTCCAATTACGTGTGAAACGTGTCAAATCACTTTTTTTCCTGCGGGTCATATCCTTGGAGCATCCATGGTTTACATAGAATCCGATGCAGGCAATATTCTATTTACAGGTGACTTTACTCCGTTTGACCAACTCACAGTCCCTAAGTATCAACTCCCTGACGATTTGGATGTTGATTTACTGATTACTGAGTCAACATACGGGTATCAAGAAAGCCTTTATGTAGGGGATATTGATGAAGAACGAGAACACTTTGCTCAGAAAATTGATCGCTGTTTAGATGGTGGCGGAACAATTTTGATTCCTGCGTTTGCTATTGGAAGAAGTCAAGAACTCGCGTTAATCCTACGGGATCTAATTCGTGATGGACACTTAAAACCTTTTCCTATCTATATTGATGGGCTGGCACAGATCGCTTGCGATATTTACGAGGATAATGATGTAAAATTGTTTGGGTATGAACTTGAGAAGGCCCCCAAAGATTTTATTGATGCCTTGGATACTTTTAATGGTGTTATCATTGCGAGTTCTGGGATGTTGCTTGATAACAGTATGTCAGCAAGGTATGCAGAAGAACTGCTGCCGGACCCGAGAAATGCTGTTTTTTTTAGCGGTTACCTCGACGAGGAAAGCCCAGGTCGAAAGTTGGAACGACTGCATGAGAGTAAGGGACAACGTTTCCGAATCAATGAGAGAGATATTCCTGCTCATGCAGACGTGGATACATATCGCCTCTCCGCACATACAGGCAGTGAAGGGATTCTTTCGCTGATTGAACGGGTAACCCCGAAAAAGGTTATTTTCGTTCACGGTTGTCCGCAATATAAAACCGCTGTTAACATCCATAGAGAGACATGCCGGCGGTTTCAAAACCGAATAGAAGTGTATCAAGCAAACAACGGGACACCGATCTATTTCTAATATCATTTCTGAATAAACGCTGCTCATTAACGAAAACCGGTTCGTAGGGACGAGGTTCCCTCGTCCGCTCAACTGCCTACCGAAGCCCTGTTAAATTTTCGGACAGGGCATCCGTCGTAACAAAATTTTGGAGATGCAATATGGAACACCAAATCAGCCAATTGATACAGAAATATCATCATAAAGCCAACAGTCAAGGTCAGGCCCGAATCAAGCATACGAACAGTACAGAGATGATACGGGCAGTCCTCAACGCCCCCGAAGATTCGACGACACAATTGGTAACGCAAGTAAAGAAAAATATGGGCGTTAGCGAACTACCTTTTCGTGTAGACCACTGGTTGGAAGACAATCAACTTCACGGGCGCAACCGATTCGAGGGGCAGGAAAAACGTATAGAATGGACAAAACGGGTAACCCAGACCGCGCAGGATTTACAGGACTTTGTCTTCAAAAACACAGACGCATACGACTGCAGAGCCCTGTATGAACAGGTTAAATCTGTAGGAGATGGACGCCCACGGCTAGCACATAAGGCGATCCTCTACGTCTTTAGCACTGAGATCCCTGACGCAGTTATCTATAAATCTTTGCTGGAGAAGACTGCCCGGTTGGCAAATTTCAACCAGGCGAAAGCACTATTGCAGGAGATCGTGGAACTCATCGCTATAGAAAAGGGATTCGTGAAGAAGAAGTCCGCACACGAGCGAGTTATTGGAGGCATCGCAGGAACTAGATCCCTGATACAATCTTTAACGCGTGAAAGTGAATTGATAGATGATGCCAATATCAAATCCTTTTCAGAACAAGAGCAGATCGCTCATGAAAACGACGATCTACGCGCCGCTGCAGAGATCGCCCAGCACCAGCTGGAGGCACTTCAGGAGGAGATAGAGCACATCCGAGATGAAGCAAAACAGGAGGTTGTCATTACATTTTTCCAAGAGATGAATTCAGGACAGCACAGTAATTTGCTGGACCAGTTCCTAAAAGCAGATTTATTAGTCAGACAACTAAAAAAACAGGGAACCGAAATCCCGCAAGACATTGAGTTAATTCCCACTCTGATCCGTATGTTTACCCGCTTTGTTAAGGCACAAGGGATCCGTCCTAAAGCAGTTGTGGGTCAGCAAAAAGTGATAACGCTCAGTGAATCTGATGAATATGAGTACACAGGGTCCAGTTGGGAAGACCCAGACGAACGCAAAACGGTTGAAATCCAATCGGCAGGTTGGATCTATGGCAACACACTTATTTCTAAACCTAAAGTCAAGGAGGTCACATCATGAAACCTAATATCAAACCTACTGACCGGCGAAACTATTATATTGGCATTGACTTAGGAACTACCAATTCGGTAATGGCATGGGGTTCTCTTAACCCACAAACAAATCAGTTGGAAACGAAAATCGTGGAGGTTAGAATGATGATAGAACGCGGTGGAACAGGGAAAAAAGAACTGTTACCGTCGTGCGTCTATTTCAAGGAGGGAGGTTCGCCTATTGTGGGTGAATACGCCAAAACGATGATCGGTCGGACAAATCGAGTTGTGAAGTCTATTAAGAGTGAGATGGGGACACAGACAGCGTTTGATTTTGATGGGAGTACCTACAATCCCGCAGTAATTTCATCGCAAATTCTTACGCATCTCGCTGCCAGTGCAGAATCTCTATTCGGTTTTGTACCTGATGACGTTGTTATCACCGTTCCAGCTTCCTTTGATTCTGACATGCGGGAAGCCACCATTGAAGCAGCAAGACTCGCGGGATTCCGCACACAAGAGGATGATGGCAGTCCGCGGGATATTCTACTTGATGAACCCCGTGCTGCACTGTATGACTTTGTTAACAGACAAAACAAGGGCGAGATTCCAGAGACACGCATTAGTTTCCACGAACCCCAGACTGTTCTGGTTTTTGATTTAGGGGGCGGAACACTGGATGTCTCTTTACATAACGTTTCCTACCAGCAAGAGCAACACACATTGAACATTGAAGATCTGGCAATATCACGCTATACGCAAATCGGTGGAGATGATTTCGATCAGAAACTTGCAGACCACTTTTGGGAGGTGTATGCAGACAGATTGCCAAATGACTTTGACGATTCTCAGATGAATATGCTCAAAAGCGAATTCCGAGAATATGCTGAGCAAGCCAAAGTTGACTTAAGCAGTGAAATTGAGAACGGCGCGTTAATGGGATATCTGGATCCGAAGTCATTTGATCCGGAGTTCGTCGAAACCGAAATCATCAAGACACCCTTTGAAAATCAGGTATTTCAATACGATTTGACACTTTCTGAATATGAGGACATCGTCGAACCTCTCCTAGCTCCAAGTCTCACGTTAGATGCTGTGAATCAACTGGATACATTGTCCGACTCTGATAATATTATCTATCCAATTCTGGATGTATTACGGAAATCTGAACAGAAAATTGGAAGCGTGCCGAATGTTGATGCAGTGCTGCTGAATGGTGGGATGACAAAATTTCATACGATCCAAAAACGTTTAGAAACACTCTTTGGTCTTCCGCCGATTACAGCCGGTGATCCAGATAAAGCAGTGGCACGCGGGGCAGTCGTTTACCACTATGATTTGCACCGCGGTATTAAACCTTCGCGCATCGTCAACGATACGATCAATATTGAAATCGATGGTGACAAAGTGAAACCGCTTGTTGAAGCCGGCACAATCCTCCCGTTGCCACAGCCTAAACCGATTGATAATTTACACGTCAGCGAGAATTCACGATCGTTAAGGCTCCCTTTTTATCTCGGCAGCGGTAAAGACACACAACCCCCGAATCGTCCAATTCTTGAGCGAACCGTTCGGTTCCAACGCCAACTTTTGAAAGGCGAACCTGTCTTTATGCAGGTACAGGTGGACGAACGCGGTATTATGAGCGTAGAAGGCTGGCCGAAAGCAGACCCAGATCAGAAATTTACAGTAAGTATAGATCCTAACCAACCTGCTGTGGCAGATGAAACCTCCAATGGGTTGACCCGTAATCCGGGCGAATTTGACCGAACAGATAATACGCGAGAAGAGGGGCAATCTATTCCCGGAGCGAAACAGCCATTCGTTCCGTCAGGATCTCAAGCGGCAGCTGAATCACAGGGCAGTATCTTGGAGGTGCACCCTGAACTCATGGTGATGAAGAAGAACATCTCACAGTACATCAAAACAAGTGAATTCAATCGAAAAAGAATAATTGACGAGCAGATTACTCGGCAACACGTCAGAATTATCGAAGCATCAAATGCTGAGGACTTTATCAGCCCATTGCTTGACAATATTAATTACGTTAATAACTACGGAAGAGGGAAAACAATAATGTTATTGGGAGACTTAGCGAACCTGTGTTCGGATATAGATCTCCTTTACGATATTTATGATGCCGCTGCCGCGTTGAGTCATCCCGAAAAAATTAAGTCCATGCACCCTATAGTTATTGAAAACGTTGTTACAAACGCCATTAAAACCATTGGGAAAACGGGACTCTCGAGTGCGGAATCACATCTCATTAACCTCATTACGCCAGAAATTCCCACTACAGTCCGTCCGATTGCAGTGTATTCTATTGGAAAGTGCTGTTACAGTGTTAACGCGCTCGAGCACCTAAAACGCTTGATGAAATATGGAGAGGACACAGATCGCGTTGCTATCAATTGGGCATTTGGAAAAATGGGAAGTCGTGAGCATGAGACCCCACTATCAATTCAGGAATTGGAGTCGGTTATTTCCATTCTCATTGACCAATTGCAGACCGAACTTGACAACGACGTAAAGCAGAATGGCATCTATGCCCTTGGTGAGATATGTGACCGACGCGATTGTGCAAAGGATATTATCAAGTCCGAAAAAAGTAAGGATGTCATTCGATTCATCGCACCTTTCTTGAATGCCAGCACGGATGGTAGTCTTGCGGATTTGGCGAACATGCAACGGATACACGCGATTAAAAAAATCGCAGACATATCCATTAATATGATTCGTGGCATTCAACTCTCCAAGGAGCAAGCAGAGAGTCTGCTGGCAATCCGCGCAGAAAACTAATGCGGTTTCAAGTTTAAGTTTATAAACGTGAGTTTGAAAAAATCTATAAGTTAACGCCAGTTTGAAAATAAATCTGTAGGTGTTTTTGCTTGGGTGTTTCCCCAGG
>VXPE01000019.1 GCA_009839745.1 Candidatus Poribacteria bacterium | reverse complement strand
CAGCATCAGGGTCCCAGCTCCCTCTGCAAAGGAACTTTGGAAAAGACCCATACCGAGTCTGGGAACCACTCGCTTGGTAAAGCTGGGTCAAGGTACCAGAACCTGTGTGGGTAATAAACCCATAGATGAACGCTTGAAAAAGCGCGAAGTTTTGGGAGTTGAACATAAACCGAAACTCCGATAGAATACTCTCTAAGTGGAGAAGCAGGTGCATTTTTTATCATCCTTTCAAAACAACGTGTGTTTATGAAAGGATACCTGCTTTTCTGCTTTCAAACACCTTAATTCTTAAAATTGTCCAAACTTTAGCTATTATAGCTTAACACATAATATCTTGGAGACTGCTTTTGAATATTGATACCTTAAAAGGAAAAACAGTGGGTGCCGCTGTTTCGGGTGGCTTGGATAGCTGCACCATCACCAAATGGTTGGTCGACAACGGTGTCAAAGTCGTCTGTTTTACGGCAGACCTCGGGCAACCTGACGAACGGGACGTTTCCGAAATTCGGGAACGGATGTTGGTATGCGGTGCCGAAGACGCCATTATTGTCGACGCGAAAGACGCCCTGGCAGAAGCCGGTATCCGACTCGTCCAGTGCCAAGCCATGTATGAAGGCGGGTATTGGAATACGACCGGCATTGCAAGGCATGTCACCGTGAAGGCACTCCTGCCGGAGATGGAAAAACGCGGCATCACTGTCTTAACACACGGCGCAACCGGTAGAGGCAACGATCAGGTCCGATTCCAACTCGCCACCAATATGCTCAATCCACACGTCGCTGTCTACGCACCCTGGCGGGATCCGAACTTCCTCAAGGTGTTCGGTGGCAGGAAAGAGATGATAGACTTCTGTCAAGCACATAACCTACCGATTACTGCGACACACGAGAAACCCTACTCAACCGACGCCAACCTCTTGGGGCTCACACATGAAGCCGGACACCTCGAATCGCTGAAAACCCCGGCAGGCTTTATTACCCCTGGCATGGGAGTCCATCCAAAAGACGCACCTGAGGACGTGGAGCACTTTACAGTCACCTTTGCGCGGGGAACACCTGTTGAGGTCAACGGGAGTCCCGTTACACCCCTCCAAGGTCTATTAGAGGCAAATCGCATCGGTGGACGAAATGGTATCGGGATTGGTATTCACACCGTTGAAAATCGATTCGTCGGGATTAAGAGCCGTGGCGTTTATGAATCTCCGGGGATGGAGTTGCTTGGGAAGTGTTACGAGTTCCTGCTCCAACTGATTTTAGATAGGCGCGCTCGCCGACACTTTGAAGGTGTAGCCGCCACAATTGCCGAGCAAATTTATGAAGGCTACTGGTTCGATGCTGCCACGCAAGCACTCCTATCTTCTATTGAGCCGCTCACGAACTTAGCGAGTGGAACCCTCACAGTCGCACTCTACAAAGGGAACGTCGCTTTCTATGCAGCAGGCGGTGTGCCCCACTCGCTCTACTCCGAAGAGACCGCCTCTATGGAAGCGATTGGCGACTTTGACCACGCAGATTCGGAAGGATTCTTAGCCGTCCTCGGCGTAGGGGCAAGGGCATCGGCTGTCGCTGGACAGACACAGGAATAGATGTTCAAGGCACTTCAATCTTCGCGAATACCTGCGAAATAATACTCTCAACATCACGTCCGTCCGCCTCTGCTTCGTAACTGATGATCACCCTGTGTCTCAGGACATCCATGCCGATTGTGTGGATGTCTTCCGGCGTAACATAACCGCGTTGAGAGAGGAACGCCCGTGCCCTCGCAGCAAACGCCAAAAAAATGGTCGCACGCGGTGAAGCCCCGTATTCAATGAGCGTGCTGAGTTCATCTAACTGATACGCTTCCGGTGCCCGCGTCGCACACACCAAATCGACAATATAATTCTCCAACTGCGCTGCCATATAGATGTTCCGGACGACCTCTCGGAATCGGATAATATCTTCAGGGGAAATCACGGGTTGAATCGTTGAGATCTCTTCAGTCGTCATCCGTCGGAGAATTTGCAATTCCTCTGAATGCGAGGGGTAGCTAACCTTAATCTTGAGCATAAATCTATCTACCTGTGCTTCAGGGAGCGGATAGGTGCCTTCATGCTCAATCGGATTTTGCGTCGCCAGAACAAGAAACGGATCGTCAAGCGGATAAGTCGTCCCACCGATTGTTACCTGCCGCTCCTGCATCGCTTCAAGTAAGGCACTTTGCACTTTAGCAGGTGCTCGATTTATCTCATCTGCGAGGATAATGTTGGCAAAAATGGGTCCCTTTTTCGTGTAAAAATCGCTCTTTTGTTGATCGTAGATAAGCGTGCCGACGAGGTCAGCAGGAAGCAGATCGGGTGTAAACTGAAGGCGATTGAAAGAAGCGTCTATCGTCTGTGCCAAGGCACTCACAGCAGTCGTCTTCGCGAGTCCAGGGACCCCTTCAAGGAGAATATGCCCGTTGCAGAGCAACCCTATCACTAACCCCTCTAACAGGGCACTTTGCCCGACAATGACTTTCCCCGTCTCCGTGAGAATCTGCTGTATAAGCCCACTATCCGCCTGGATGCGAGCATTCATCGCTTCTAAATCGTAATTTTTCAATTTTTAATTTTACCTTGCGGAGTAATGAAGTGAGTTTTGAAATTAACGGGTTCCATTCCTCCTATCCGTCCTCCATTTCCTTGGCTGATGGCTATTAAGTGAAAAACGGACCTGTCTCGCCTTCTTGGAAGGATTGCTCAAGCCACGGGTCCTCGGTTTTCTGACGGAATTCGATAACCTTTTGCCGCATCTCATTAGCGATGTCTTGTAACGCCGAGACGTCAATGAGATTTCGAGACTCCGCTGGATCGTTCTGCATATCAAATAAAGCCTCACGGTGCTGCTGTAGAAATTCCGTCCGTTGCCGTTCACCGAGTTGCTGGACGTTGTCGTTCCGAACCGCTGTCCATGAGATTGACCGGAATAGGTCGCTTGGGAGAGGTGTCTCCAACTGATATGCCAGATTTCGGACGTATTTATATCTTCTACCCCGCAGCACGCGATACGGATAGTAATTCGTCACTTCATGGAAACAGTGAGAAAAATAGGTTTCCTCCCAATCGCCATTACCCGGGTGGGGACTATCGTCCTCAAGGACAGTCAGCAACGATTTACCGGGAAGCGCATCTGCCCCGTCAGGATGTGCAACCCCGCACCACTCTAACATTGTTGGACAGAAATCTACCCAGTTGATGAGTGCCTGATTGTGGAAACCGCGTTTCTGTTGGGTCGGACTGGCGATGAGGAGTGGACAGTGATGTCCGCTATCAAAACTGGATGCCTTCGCACCCGGAAACGGCATCGCGTGATCCGTCGTAACAAAGACGAGGGTTTCGTCCGCGCGTCCCGAAGCGTCAAGTGCCTCCAGAACCGCACCCACGACAGCATCCCACCGCGAAACACTCTCGTAATAATCAGCGAGGTCTTCACGGACAGCGGGCACGTCCGGCAGGAAATTCGGGACAATGATTTCGTCAGGCGTGTAAGGAGAGGGTTCAATGCCGGAATGCGTTCGGTCATTTCCGAAGCCTTTACCTGCCCTATGGGGATAACTGCTACCGATGTGAAGATAGAAGGGCGTATCCGCAGCCTCGTTGAGAAATTCTGTAACCTTCGCCGCCATGTCTACAGGACTACGGGGATCAACTTTCGGTTCAAAATCGAAAGGATAAACACTTTCAGGTTCAACGTGTTTTTTACCGAGGCATGCCGTCGAAAATCCGTGTGCCTTCAGAATTTTCGGCACCGATTGCATATACGCGTGTGTGCGGAATCCGTGAATACCGTGGCAGTGTCCGTATTGTCCGTGTGTATGGCTGTGTTGTCCCGTGAGAATACAGGCGCGACTCACGGCGCACGAGGGGCTTGTACAGAATGCGTAGTCAAACACAACACCGCGTTCCGCAAACGCATCGATATGCGGGGTTCGGATGACCTCATTTCCGTAGCATTTCGCGATACGGCTCCAGTCGTCAGCAATGACGAACATGACGCTTTTATGGGAATTGTTCATAGGGCTCCTCAATAAATATTTACTATTGAACGTTCCGTTTATCAAGTGAAAAAGAGAACCTCTTTCTGCTAAATCAACCCACCCCGTTTCCGCAAAAACCACTCGAACCCAAGCAGCGCGATAACCAATCCGAAAATTAAGGGCATATCCCAAATATCGACATCCGTAATCTTTGATGTTGCACTTTCCACAAGCGGGATCTGATTCACAAGTTGGGGTGCCTCTTCCAGGGTGTAATACTTTCCGCCGCTCCCTTCAGCAAGCGTTTTGAGAAGCGCGACGTTCAGCTCCGCATTGCTAAATTCAGCGTCCGATGTTTTTACCTCAAAAAGGGTCTGTTGTTCGCCTAAGTTTTCGCCATTGAGAGTTCCCGTTGCCGTGACGGTGTATTCGCCGTAACGATTCGGAATAAAACGCGCCGTGTAAAGTCCGTCTTTACCGAGAACCTGTTCCAGTTTTAACTCCCTGCGTTTCCCTGACGCATCAAGAACCACGGCTCGAATTTTCGCACTGTTTGTCAACTGAAACTCTGGATCCGTAGCAGTAACCTCAATGACGACAGGTTCTTTCAACGCGTAAGCCGTTTTTGCGACATCGAGTTTAATATGTTCCTTCGGGGCAGTCGTCAGCCACTTCGCGACCTGTCGCCAGAACCGCTCCGGACTGTCCTCTTGGTGCCAGAATCGTTGATCTCCATCGTCGTGAGAAGGGAGCATCTGCCAGCGCCAAGAGGTGTGCGGCGTGAATACCATCACGCGTCCAGCGTTGTAATTATGCGTTGCGATCAGAATGCGTTTGCCGAACTCATTTCGATCGGTTGGGTGTTCTGCTAAAATAAGGGCACCTGCTTTGGCACGTTTCACCTTACTGTATCCCTTCAATGTAGGCAAGATTTTCCAACGTTCCAAATTATCGGTAGGCATATCCGCCAAAGCCATCAAAGTTTCGACTTTCCCCTCCGGTGTGAGTTGCAATTTATAGCCTTTATCCCCAGTAGACTGCGAACGCCTGACCGACCCACCGATACGCCTCGGTGTTAATGGAGGCGGCGGGGATCCAAGCTCCAATTCTACAGGGAGACATTGCGCAATTGGCGTGTTGATATAGGACGCCGAAAGCTTGTGGTTACCTAAAGAGTTGGAACCCCCCAACATCAGCAGTCCACCGCCTCGGGTGCGCACAAACTCAACTGTATTCTCCAGCTGCGCAAGTGTAAATTGGGACGCATCCACGTTACCTAAAATAATGGCATCAAAGTCAAAAAGCATCTCCTTATCGTCTGGATAAAATTGAAAATCGTGTGATGCCTCGGCGCGCGTGCCGCCGTATGCTGGACGCCCCGCAGTGACACCCTTCAAGAACCGATCTGTTAATTGGATGTTCGGATCGTTTTTCAAGGCACGCTTTATAAAGCCAAATTCATAACGCGGTCTACCATCAACAAACAAGATTTTTACGCGTTTGGTAGGTGCGACCTTGAGTAAAAATGTTTTTGTGTTGTTTTGTGGAACGGCTTCCGTTTCGTCTAACGCTGCATGGACTTCAAATTTTTGGGTACCGGCTTCACGCGGCGTAAATTTAAGCAGGATGCGTTCTGTCTTGGTGTCAGACGCTGAATCTGTCCCGCCGAGCTGGGACATCCAAGAAGTTCCTTCATCCATATCAACGGACTCCGTTTTCAGGACACGTCCGTTGCTTGTTAATTGGACGTTCACCCGCTTCCCTTTGAATCCCTTCCGTTTTAGCGTTGCCCATACCTCAACAGGAAAATCCTCCTCTGCGGTCCGAGGCACATCCACCTTAACGATCTCCAAATCTGGATTACCCTCTTCTGCACCGATGCCAACTGTATGGATAGGCAGTTTCCGTTCTCGGATTTGCATTGCAAACTTTGCGACATCAACCCCACTTCTGTCCACACCATCAGTCAACAGCACAGCACCCGAGAGTGGAATTCCCTGCAAGTCATCAAGGGCTTCGTTTAACGCCTGTGGAATATCCGTACTTTCTCCCGCTGCGCGGGTCAACGCCTCGTTTGGAACCCGTTTTGCCGTGGTATCAAACGCAAAGAACCTTACTTTGAATTTCGCATTTAGTTTTTCAAGGAGGCCCTCTTCTTCCGAAAAGAGTAAATCGTTAGCGTGGCGCAGTCGTGGCACTAAATCCGCAGAATCGGTAATCTGCATACTTTTCGACCGGTCCATCATCACCAACAGATGGGAATCATCAGGGTTTGTTTGATAAATCGTGAGAAAAGGTTTAAGGAGGCAGAAAGCAAGCAGACAGAGGACAATCGTACGGAGAAAGATGAGAAAACCCCGGAAGACGCGTTGCGTGCGTCCTTGCGTGCTCCGATATGCCCATATCGTGGCAGCTAACAGCGCGACCAGTAGAACCGCTATAAGAAGCCCTGGCAATGGCACCCCAAACGAGAAGTTTCCCTCGCGGAAGACATCAATGGGGTACTTCATCATTTTTTCAAACATTTTTTGATTTATGGCCTCCTGGACTTCACGCTTTGCGCAGGTTTTCTACTATTCTCCAGTCTTTACACAGGGATCTTGATGCACTGACCTGTCCCCGCAGATTCGTGTAATGCGTCAATGACACGCATATTTCCAAGCGCGTCCGATATGGGTAAATGCGTTGGGACACCCGTATCCACTGCCCGACAGAGATCCAGAATCTCAGCGGCGTAAGGATTCACACCGTTAGCAACACGAAGAGTTTCGCCGTTTACAATAAAATGGGATTCACCCTCCGAATTACCCCACGCACTCTCAACAAAGAGCGTTCCATCTGTGCCAGCGACCTCATAAGATTCGCGCCACGTCCATCCAAAACTGCAATCCAATTGCGCGGTAAGACCATCACCAAAGTCCAAGGTTCCAATCAGCGTTTCCCAGACGTTATTAACCGGCTCAAACTTACCAGTTGCCCAAACCGACTGCGGTTCTCGCCCAACCAGATAGCGGATGATATTGATGCAATAACACCCTAAATCCATGACAGCACCCCCGCCGAGATCGCCTCTTAATCGCCAATTGCGTCGGTCTGTGAGTCCTGTTGAAAAAGTAGAACGGGCATAGCGAACCTCTCCGATCGCCCCTTCCTCAATCTTCTGTTTCACGGCGAGGGTCAACGGATGGTGTCGATACATAAAGGCTTCCATTAATCGGATATTGGCGCGTTCCGTAACCTGAATCATCTGTTCCAATTGCGTCGTGTTAACCGTAATCGGTTTCTCAACAAGAATACCTTTGACGCCGCACCGAACTGCCTCCAGAACATTTTTCAGATGATTCGAGGGCCACGTTGCAACCACTAAGACATCGGGTTGCTGTTTCTCCAGCATTTGTCGAAGATCGTTGTAGGTATTCTCAACGTTATATTCTGTAGCAAAACGCTTCAGCGGTTCAAGCTTCTCATCACAGGCACCTACAATTTCAATTTCTGGTAAATTTCGCCACGCGTTGGCGTGTGCGTTAGAGATTCCGCCACATCCGACGATTGCTACACGATACTTTTTATTATTCATAAAACTTGCCTTCTATTGTTGGGGTGATACCAAAAGGCGCGCCCTAAGAACGTACAATTTATCAGGTTGGCCGCGACTTAACCGGAACCCGTGCCGTAATGAAATTAGGTTCTCCTTAAATGGCATAGTTTGTCTTTGCTTTACATTTGGAAGCATGCCCAGACGGACATAAATTAAAGATCTGAGATGGCGATAGGTCTGTTTTCTTGCGCAGATTGGTTCGCTGCCAGCGATATTGCCAATGTCTGAACCGCATCGCTATAAGGACTCAAAATTGAAGAACCATCACCCCTTCGCACTGCGTCCACGAACACCTCATCAATTGTTGGGCTCGGTTCTGTCTTATCCACCCATTCGCCATCTTCTTGGACCAAGACCCGTGATGGATTCCAATTCAACAACTCCCCCTCATACAATAAATCCAGAATATTCGCGTTCGACCAGTCCCCCGCATACGCCCAAGTAGCTGTCAACGAACCAACGGCACCACTCGCAAACTGGAGCGCGACACTATTGGCATCGGGACAATTCGTCTCTTTGAGAAACCGATTCGCCTGCATCGCATAGACAGTCTCCACTTCTCCGCCCATGTAGCGCATCATGTCGATCGTATGTGTCGCTTGTTCGACAAGTTGACCCCCAGATTTGTTCATCTGGCGGAGCCAAGCATTTGGATCCCCATGTCCTGTGCTGCACCAGTACTTACCAACGATCATGTTAATCGTTCGTTCCCGCAGGAGCTGCTGCGTTATTTTAGTCGAACCGAGGTAACGGAGTTGATAACCGACACATGTTATGAGTCCGGCGTCTGCCACCGCTGCTTCAACCTCACGGGCAATCTCCATACTGATAGCAACAGGCTTCTCAACAAAGAATGGCAAGCCTCGTTCAATAACATCAAATTCTGGTTGTCCGTGAACAAAAACGGGGAGGCTCAGATAAACGGCATCCAAATCATCGCGTTCGAGCAGGGCTTGATGCGCGGTATAGGGATCAGCATCGTGTTTCTCGGCTGCACTTTGCGCCCGTTCCGCTTGAACGTCGCACACAGCCACAACGCTTGCGCCTTCAATTCCGGCTAATTGGTTCATGTGCCCATTCGCATTGCCACCACATCCGATAAACCCGATTTTAATTTCTTTCATCAAAGTATTGGGTGTGGAAACCCCGTGCTTTAGTGCGGGGCGGAAACACCG
>VXPE01000018.1 GCA_009839745.1 Candidatus Poribacteria bacterium | reverse complement strand
TCAACGATTTACCCGTGCTTTTCTAAAGACTAAACTTTTATCAAACTCACGTTATCTAATTAATTCTAATATCTACCATATTATGCCATTAAAGCACTGCATAAGCAAGAAAAGCGTAATTACGGTCGCGCGCACTCATTTTCAATATTGTGATTCGGACATCGTTTTATGCATTATTGCAAATCTTTCATGAAACGCTACATAGGTGTCTATAACTATGTGACGTATATTATCAGATCATCCCTTAAAAAAGTTATACAAGTGTGATGTTACCTCCAAACAATTTCGGAGTGGGCACCCGTAAAAAATGTTTGACAAAAATCTTCTGTTATCTTACAGTAGACGCCAAGAAACAAACCGATTGATTTGAATTAGCGATAGAGATGGAGATATTCATAATGCCTTATGGAGACAATGACTGGCTCGCTCTAACTGAGGAGCCGACACTGGAACCGGAGATGCCGATCTGTGACCCGCATCACCATTTTTGGGATTTCCGAACCGAGCGTATCCCTTATCAACGGTATCTACTTCACGAGTTGATCGCAGATATTGACAGCGGACACAACGTGCGTTCTACCGTGTTTGTTGAGGCGAGAGCAATGTACCGAGCCGATGGACCTGAGGCGCTACGTCCCGTCGGTGAAGTTGAATTTGTGCAAGGACTCGCAGCTGCGAGCGCGAGTGGTTTGTATGGCGAGAGTCGTGCTGCCGCAGCGATCGTCGGGCACGCGAACTTGAACTTGGGTGAACGCGTCGAGCCGGTTCTGGAAGCCTTGCAAGCCGCGAGTCCGAATCGGTTTCGGGGGATCCGCCATTCCGTCACTTGGGATCCGCATCCTGAAATAGCAGGAGCTTCCGCTTACAGAACAGAAAGACAACTGACGCGTGAGAACTTTCGTGCAGGGGCACGCGTGCTGGCAAGCCTGGGAATGTCTTTTGAGGCATGGATGTACGCCCCACAACTTTCTGAACTCGCTGATTTCGCCAGAGCAGTACCCGATCTGACAATTATCTCAAACCATATCGGCGGTTTGTTACGGGACGGTCCTTACGGCGGTCGAGATGATGAAGTGTTGGCAAATTGGCGGGACGGTATCGCCGCAGTCGCGGTGTGTCCGAACGTTCACATGAAACTCGGCGGCATCGGAATGCCACGCACCGGTTTCGATTGGCATGAACGGGAACAACCGATCGGATCTGAAGAGTTGGCCGAGTCTATGGCACCCTTCATGAATTACTGTATCGAGCAGTTCGGTCCGGAACGGTGCATGTTTGAAAGCAACTTTCCCGTTGATAAGGTTTCGTTCTCTTACAACGTGATGTATAATGCGTTCAAGCGGTTGTCATCTGGCTATTCGGACGATGAACGCGCATCGCTATTCCACGACACCGCCGCTCGCGTGTATCGGATAGATGTCTGAGGTTATAGGACAAGAGTGGACAGACCGGGAGCAAAAAATGAACATCAACAGAGACTATTTCTGGTTCCAACTCTTTAAAACGCACGGCATAGGTCCCAAAATTCTGGCTTCAGTTGCTAAGATATTAGAGGCAGAAAACCTAAATCCAGAAATGCTGCCACGCAGCCAACGCGATCTCTCAGCACAATTCCCGGAATTAGCCAAAATCCTTAAGGATAAGATTCACACAGCGGATGGGGACGAGGTGTCTGAGGCGTATGAGGATATCAAAAGACACGGGGTCAGTATTATTTATCCGGGGCACCCAGATTTCCCGCCGCATCTCCTTGAAATTGCACCGATCCTATTTGTTAAAGGGCAGCTAAAACGCCTCATGTCAGATAATGTCTCAATCGTAGGGGCACGGAACGTATCGGATAAAGGAATTCGTATCACAAGAAATCTGGCTCGTGAACTTGTAGGTCAGGGAATAAATATCGTATCGGGATATGCCACAGGTGTTGACTCGGAGGCACACTTAGGTGCGTTAGAAACTGAAGGAACAACGACACTTGTACTTCCCAATGGTATCAATCAGTTGCGTCAGAAAAATGCCTTTAAAAAATTTAATTGGGATCGAGATGTACTTGTGGTTTCACAATTTGACCCGGATACCAAATGGCAAGCGTGGAATGCGATGGCGCGAAATCAACTCGTGTGTGCCCTCTCTAAGGCGGTTGTCGTTATTGAATCGGGATCTGAGCGGGACACTCAAGGAAAAATGAGTGGGACCTTTAATACTGCAAAAACGGCACTTGATCTAAATCTACCACTTTTTGTTGTTAACCCAAACTTCCTTGATAACCCTCCGACGGGTAATGCTGTACTCATTGCGTTGGGCGGTTATAGCCTTGATCCTGTTAATGGCGCAGAGGTGATTGCGAAACATATCTTTGGCAAAATTGAGGAATCTGCCTCTGTTGGAAATCAGAATGCTGCTGAGCAACTACCACTTCCTTTTGAGAATTTCGAAACATGCTAAATATCAAGAGGACACTCAAATGACGTATCAACCCCTTGCTGAAGTCCGAAAGACACTCTATGTAAAATGGTACCGGAGCAAAATAGATCGCACAACCTTACGGAATCTATCAAAACGCAGCGACGCGCAAGGCTGGTTTCAGGCAGGCGGGCATCTTGCTCTCTGGCTATTGACGGGTAGTGTCGTCTACCTCTTTTGGGCACAAGCGATGTGGCTTGGCTTTTTCGTTGCCCTATTTTTGCATGGCACGGTCGCCAGTTTTTTCAAAGGGACAGCCAATCATGAATTGGGGCACGGCACCGTGTTTCGGACCAAGTGGCTGAACACATTTTTTCTTTACCTCTTGAGCCTCATCAGTTGGTGGGATCATTTTGACTACGCCAGTAGCCATACCTATCATCACCGTTACACGTTATACCCGGAAGGCGATCGCGAAAACCTTCTGCCACTTGAACCCAAGTTGGGATCCTTATTCGTTCTCCAACTGTTTACCCTCAATTTGCTCACGCAACCCGGTCGCACCTTTAGCAAAGGCGGGCTCATTGCTGCGGTTATCTGCACCATCCGTAGTGCCTTTGGCAAAGAAGGTCCACCAGAAATCCCAAGTCAGGAGTGGCTGGCGTCATTACACGTCGACCAACCCGAAGAACATAAAAATTCGATGTGGTGGTCCCGGATTCTACTCCTTTTTCATGGCACATTGCTTATCGTTTCGCTCGCCACAGGTTATTGGGTTTTCCCGCTCATCATCACTGCCAGTGCCTTTATTGCTAACTGGGGATCCTACGCCGTTTCTCTCCCCCAACATTGTGGTTTGAAAGAAAACGATCCTGACTTCCGTAAGTGCACGCGGTCAATTACACTCAACCCCTTGGCAGAGTTTTTGTATTGGCGTATGAATTGGCACACAGAACATCACATGTTTGCGGGAGTGCCCTGCTACAATTTGAAAAAATTGCATCATCTAATTGCCGAGGATATGCCTGAACCGCGCACGCTTTTAGAGGCTTGGCGAGAAATGCGCGAAACCTGGAGACGACAGAAAACCGATCCTGACTACTACTTTGATACACCACTTCCGCCAACGGCTCAGCATATACCCACCGAAACACTCGATGTTTTGGAAAGTTCCATTGGGGAATTAGCTCCTAAAGGGTTGGAGGAATCCATCAAAACGTGAATTTCATAAACTGTTCATGTAGACGCGCTTATGAGATTATCTTCTCGGTGGTTGAATCATCAGATCTTCAACGATACGGACAAACTCGCTATCTGACAACCGAACCTTCAGATAAGACCGAAAATCCGGTTTCATCTCCCATTCATACCCATTTGATAACCTGCCTTTGCCTTCTGTAACTTCGGTGAAATAGTCACTGAGACCACGCACACCGTATAAGACTGCGAGTTGGTCCCAACTGGAACGTCCCTTGTATTGTCCATTGAACCATTGATAATACGCTTCCCGCACCGGATTTTCAGCTGGTGTCTCTTCCAGTCTTGTTCCGGTGTGTACACTCTCGCCGTGCTGACTGATAACGAGTGGCGTGGGCCAATTGCGGATAACATACGCTGATGTATCAACCAAATTGTGGCGAAATGTGTTGTAAGGATCATCAATAACCCGCGCCATCACGACGAGTTCGGTAACCTTTCGAGCAACAAGATCCGGATTCGCTTTCAGGAGATCGTAGAGGTTGTTGAGAAATCCGACGCTGATGATTGTCACGGAGTTATCCGGTTGTTCACTCAGCACCTGTAGATAAAGCTCCAAGGAACTGGGCGTTGGAAGGGTCGGGAGATCGTGCTCGAAATTAGCCGCGATGCTATCCAGATAACGCGATTCATCCGGATCGGTAAGGTTACCTTTATAGATACCTATAGGAATATCTCCCCTGTTGTACCATGTATTTATCGCACAAATGGCACCAGCACCGTTCGGGTGTACTTCATTAAAACTAACTGCGAGGATTTCAACCTCTCCGTCATCTGCAAGCGTGTGCAGCATAGCAAGGGCACCGACATCATCTACGTCGGTACACATATCCGTCTCGAATATCACCTTCTTTGGATGCATTTCCTCAGTCCCTTCTGCCAGCAAGTTGGATGGTATGGTTATCAAAATAAAAAACGTCAATATTGTCACAAGATACGAAACTTTGACACTCCCACAGCTAAAGCGGTGGGATTCTTGTTTCGTCATTTCGCGCCTCCCGCAAGTGGAGGACTTATAGAAACTCCACAAGCGTTTTAACTCTCCGCGTATCCCGCGGCGAGGTTTCTTAAATTGAGTGCTGCGTTAGTATCTCGGTCTATGGACCTTCCGCAGTTACTACAGTGATACTGTCTATCTGACAGCGTTAAGTCGTCTTTTTTATGTCCGCAACTGCTACAAATCTTTGAACTTGCGAAAAACCTGTCTGCCTGCACAATCGGAATGCCAAGCATTTCGGCTTTCGTCTTGAGTTTCTCAAGAAACCCTCCAAGTGCAGCGTCTGAGAGTGCTTTTGCCAGGTTTCTATTTTTCAGCAAGTTCGGAACCTGTAGGGTTTCTATACCGATTTGAGAAACACATTTGAGAATATCGGTTGTCGCTTGATGATGGGCATCCCTGCGGATACAAGCAACCCGATAGTTGCTCTCGTTTAAGCTTTCGCTCGTAACGCTTTAAGGCTCTTGGGTTCTCGTATTTCGTGCCATCGTCAAGCGTTGCGAGTGTAGAAATGCCTACGTCTATACCGATAGTGGGGTAGATAGAACGTTCTATCTGCTCAGGTGTTCCAATATCGGTATTCGATGCAAACCAATTGACAAACTCGGTCGGTGCTGGACATCGGTGAATCGGTGGCTCAACTTCTACAGAGATAGACGCAAACCAACGGTGTGCTGTCCTTGATATGGTAACGGATACGATTTTACCCCGAAAACGCAATGCCTCAAACGTCTTGACCCACCCTATTTTGGGCAACTTGAGACGTTTGCCTTCCATACGGACGGACTGCTCATCGGTGGTGTAGGAATGTTTGCAACCGCGTTTCTTAAACTTGGGGAAGCCTGCGCGCTTTTCTTTCCAATTCTCTATCGCACCACCAAGATTTTT
>VXPE01000017.1 GCA_009839745.1 Candidatus Poribacteria bacterium | reverse complement strand
TATAAAGGATATCCCATGGATTTACAACTCATTACTAACTGGCAACTTGGGTTATAATAGTGGAAAAAATGGGACGCAATTATCAAAACTCTATCCGTAGCAATAAGAACCGTAAATCCAAACCAAAATCTGGGTTCAAATGGACAAACACGCGCGTCTATTCCGTTGTAGAGGAACAGCAGAAACAGGCAGAAGCACCCCCGCCGCCAAGATCGGGACGAATGGATAGAGGGTTGATCGCGCTTACGCTTTGTCTGATTGCGATAGGCATTCTGATGGTATACAGCGCAAGCCATCTTCTCTCTTCAAGACACTATGATGGCTATAGTTACCGCTATCTACAGATACACATCATCGCTTGTGGGATTGGTTTAGTGGGTATGTTCTTTAGTTCCCATCTACCGTACCGATTTTATGCGAGGTTCGCAAATCTTTTTTTGATACTCTCCTTTATCGGGTTATTATTGGTTTTCGTCCCAGGTTTAGGAACAAGCGTGCAAGGTGCAGAAGGCGGTAGATTTAAACGCTGGATCAACATAGGATTGCCTATCAATTTTCAGCCTGTGGAATTTGCAAAAATAGCGTTGGTGATACATGTGGCAAACTTCATAAGTCGCAATCCAGAACGCGTCAAGAGTTTCTTCAACGGCGTACTTCCGAATATCTTAATTGTAGGTGCTGCTTTTGGTCTCGTATACATCCAACCGGATTTCGGGTCGGCGGCCTTATTAGTCGTAACAGCATGCACCGTGCTATTCGTCGGCGGTATGCGTCTCTGGCATGTGGTGGCACTTGGCGGCACAGGCAGCGCGCTTGTCAGTTTACTGATCATCCGGGATTCCTATAAACTCAAACGGCTCATGGATTACTTGGCAATGCTGAAATCTCCTGATGCAACGAACTATCAGTTAACACGTTCACTCGACGCCCTCGAAAGTGGTGGACTCCTCGGTTTAGGCATCGATAGCAGCCTTCAGAAAATATCACGTCTTCCGTATCCACACACAGATTTTATTTTTGCCGTGTTAGGTGAGGAATTCGGATTTATCGGTGCCGTGACTGTGACTTTTATTTTTATGCTTTTTGTATGGCGAGGCCTCCACATTGCCCGACATGCGAGCGACCTCTTTGCTTCTTTGCTTGCCACCGGAATTACGACCCTCATCGGGCTGCAAGCATTCATTAATATTGGTGTTGTGACGGGCTTGCTGCCGACAAAAGGGATCACATTGCCATTTATCAGTTACGGGGGTTCATCAATTGTTCTGAGTCTGGTAAGCGTTGGGATCCTGTTGAATATATCACGTAGCAACATTCAAAACACAGATTTTTAATTATTCGCAAGGCGTTAAACGAGGCAATTGGTTCATTGACATTTTTTTCTCATATCCGCTTGCGCCGTTGTTGCAAGCTGCCGTCTTCAACTAATTTCGTAACTGTAGCCCGTAATGAAATGGAGGGCGGATAAACGGAAAGGAACATCGAAAGTTCAGATGCCCTGACCGAACCGCAAGGAAAAATTAAAAATCCGCAAGGAAAATTAAAAATAGCAGAAACCGACGACCGCAGTTTATTGGCACTGCAACGGCATGTGCCCCAGAAAAAAATCGTTATCGCGGGGGGCGGGACAGGCGGGCATATCTATCCGGCTATCGGTATTGCTCAGGCACTGCAACGCTTGGATGCCACTGTAGACATCGCGTTCATTGGGGGTTCGGACAAGTTGGAATCAACGCTTGTCCCACAACATGGCTTTCGCTTCTTGCCTATTTCGGCTGCAGGGTTTCCGCGTCGCCTCACTTTACAGTGGTTACCCACCCTTTGGAAGACGTTTCATGGACTTATTCAGTCATTGCGATATATGAAGGCGTTGAAACCAGACATCGTTATAGGAACGGGCGGATATGTTTCAGGTCCGGTTCTGTTAGCCGGTCTTCTGTGTAAGATTCCGATTGCTATCCAAGAACAGAATGCTTCTGTCGGCTTAACAAACGGTATATTGGCACGATGGGCAGATGTCGCCTACCTTGCTATGGAATCGGTTCGCGTGAGCAATGCGTTTCGACAAACCACACGTATAGAGATAACAGGAAATCCGATCCGTCCAGCTATCGCTGCATTCCCGAGGCGCCAAGAAACCTATAGAAAATTCGGGTTGCACCCAGAGCGGAAAACTATCTTTGTGATGGGTGGGAGTCAAGGTGCCCATGCTATCAATGAGGTAATGGTAGCCGCGTTGCCACATTTAGCCGAATATGCCGATCAGATCCAGATAGTTCATCAAACGGGTGCCATGGAAGTAGAAAAGGTTCAAAACTTGTATGATGAGGTACTCGCTTCACAGCGAACCGCCACCTCGACTCTCATACAAGACAATAAAGCACGAGTTGAAGGTTCGGAATTTTTATACTGTGTTAAACCTTTTTTCGATACTGTTGAGGAAATCTATAGCATCGCAGACGTTATGGTGTGCCGAGCAGGAGGAATGACTATTGCCGAGGTTACCGCATGCGGTATCCCTGCCATCTTCATACCCTTACCTTCGCAAACTGGAAACAACCAAGTCTTAAACGCTCACACCGTTGCAGAAGCCGGTGCGGCTGTTGTCCTTGAACAAGGCACTTTCACAGTAGAGACCCTGGTTAAAAATCTAACGAATATAACCTTGGAGGGAAATACACGCGAACGGATGGTAACCGCAAGTCGAGCACTTGGCAAACCGGACGCCAGCGATGCCATTGCCAAGTCAATTTTCTCAATTAATTGAATCTGGGCACTGCTCGATTACATTTCGCAGTGGTTCCCTTCTAAGTTATGTGCATGTTTTAGGTTGTAAAAGGTTTTTAACTTCCAATACGAATAAAAAATGACGGCAGCCTGCCAAAATACGCAGGTGCCTCTTTAACGACACCCCTTATGAACCCAATCGCTGGGGTTTAACGCTTTACGAACAATTAAAAAATGTTTGGAAAAACACGACACATCCATATCATTGGCATCGGAGGTGCTGGCTTAAGTGGCATCACTGAGATCCTGCTGGACCTTGGATTCCACGTAACAGGTTCAGATATCCAAAAATCATATACGACGGAACACTTGCGCGAACGCGGGGCAACTATCCATTATGAGCATGCAGCCTCACACATACAGGGTGCCGATGTCATCGTTATGTCTCCGGCTATTCCACCTGACAATCCAGAACTCCTCGCTGCAGAAACGCAGAATATTCCAATCGTCAGGGGCGCGGAGATGCTAAATGAAATTACTCGCATGCGCTATAGCATCGCCGTCAGCGGAACACATGGAAAAACAACCACAACAGCGATGACTGCAACAGTCCTTGCCAGTCTCGATCCGACGGTCGTTGTAGGCGGGAAACTCATGAATGGCAGTCATGCGCGAAGCGGCAAAGGTGATGTTATGGTAGTCGAAGCAGACGAGGCCTACGGCTCTATTGAGATGTTTTATCCCACTGTTGCTGTTGTTACGTCAGTCGATGCTGACCATCTGGATTATTACCGTAGCGTTGACGAGATTGGTGAAACCTTCCTCAAATTTATCAATAAGGTTCCGTTCTACGGGACTGCAGTTCTCTGTTTAGATGCTGAGAACATCCAGAGGTTTATCCCGCGTGTGAAAAAGCGTTATATTACTTATGGACTTGAAACGCGAGCGGATGTGACGGCTGAAGGTATTACCGCAGAAGGTCCGACATCTCGTTACCGAGTTCGCAAAAACGGACACCTATATGGCGAAATCCACCTCAAAATGCCGGGGCGCCATAATATTTCTAACTCCTTAGCAGCAATAGCCGTTGGGCTTGAACTTGATATTCCGTTCGATCAAATCCGGGAGCGGCTTGAGTCATTTCAGGGAGTCCATCGCCGCTTTGAAGTTCTCGGTGAAGCGAATAACGTCATCGTCGTTGACGATTATGCACATAATCCAGCGAAACTGAAAGCCGCCTTAAGTGGTGCGCGCGAAGGTTATAAACGGCGTATCGTCGCAGTTTTTCAACCACACCGATACCAGCGCGTCAGAGATTTAGCAGATGAGTTTTCTCGCTCTTTTTATCAGGCAGACGTGCTCATTGTCACTTCAATCTATAGTGCCGGTGAAGCACCTATTGAAAACGTCACGGCTGAAAAACTGGCAGAAGCGATACAATCACACGGGCATCGTCATGTCTTCTATGTACCAGATACAGATGAAGTTACCGACCTCTTGATGAAAATAACACAACCAGAAGATATTGTTATTACACTGGGAGCCGGGGACATTAGTAAAGTAGGACACGCGCTTTTAAATAGACTTTCAAACGATTAACGCCGGGGACCGTTCCATTACATTTTTGAACCTTGTAGGGTTGGCATGTTTATAGGGGAATAGTGCTCAGAAGCCAATACATTAAAAAATGACCAGACTCAATCATTTAAAAATTGGTAAAAAGCGGAATGAATACACATGGCAGACTTCCATGCCTGCACGCCGGCTTGGTAAACATCCAAACGCCAAAATATATGTATGGCGGCGTATAATTCTCGTCATCGCGGTCATCGTTACTTTATCGTTTGCGGGAAAAATAGTGCTCGGTTTCTTTAGTGCTGAATACGTTTCACTTGAACTTTCAGGAAATATGCACTATACTGATGTACAAATCTATGATGTATTAGGCGAGAAGTTAGAAAATATCGTCACGGCTTCCGAAGAACAAACAGCCCGCTATCTAAAGGAAAATTTAAGTTACATTAAAGAAGTTCATGTCGTTAAACATGTAATGAAGCGGGTACTCACCATCGAAGTCACTGAACGTGAACCTTTCGCGCTCCTGGGGGTCAGTAACGCTCCGCAAGCGGACATGCTCAAGGCACACACATTAGGAAACCAACCCTTCACTGTCAGTGCGCTACGCAATGGTGATATTTCGTTTTTTTTGGTAGATAGCGAAGGACATGTGTTAAAAACTATAGAGGTTAAAGAAACAGGTCAATGGAGGTCTGAAGGGATACCTGAAGAGATGGTAATACTTTCGGTAGTGAGCAATGAACTCCCGAGAATTGGGACTATCGTTCAAAGCAGCGAGGTTCAATTAGGATTAGCACTTTTAAAAACTGTCCTACTTCAGGAACCAGCACTTGCGGCACAAATACGGATTATTGACGCAAATGATTTCCAAAAAATTCAGCTACAGATTGATGCGCTGCCTATACCTGTATGGCTTGCTGGAGATGCCCTCGAATCCGGGCTTCATCATACTGCCCTGCTTTTAAAACAGTATAGAACTCAGATTCTTGAACTTATTGGTAAGAGTCCGAGTGCCCAAAAGCCATATTTGGACGTAAGGTACCAAGATACACTCTACTTGGGGGGTTATGCCAAAAACAGGTAGTCCTATCCTTATAGCATGACTCCGTATCTGTTTACGGTTCCCCTTGATATTTAAAGAAGGAGGTGAAAACATTTAAATGCCAAAACAAAATATTATCGCAGGACTTGATATCGGTTCAAGCAAAATTTCGGTAGTTGTTGGGAATACACTGCACGGCGAGAGTCCCAAAATAGGAATTATCGGCGTTGGTCACGCCACTTCGGAAGGACTTCGGAGGGGAGTTGTCGTTGACATCAACCAAACAGCCGAGGCGATTCGTAAAGCCATTTCCAGTGCTGAATTGATGGCGGGCGTAAAAATAGACTCTGTCTGCGTCGGTATTTCCGGTGAACATGTTATTGGGCAAACGTCACACGGGGTTGTCTCTGTAGCAAATACCGAGATCTCACAGGACGATGTTGACCGAGCGATGATAGCTGCGAAGGCAATCTCCATTCCCGCAGACAGGGAAATACTGCATGTACTCCAACAGAATTTCGTCGTTGATGCCCAGAGTCGTATTCGGGAACCTGTCGGTATGTCAGGCGCCCGTCTTGAAGCTTACGCCTACATTATTACAGGTGGCACAACAGCTATTCAGAATCTGCTCAATAGCATCGAAAAAGCAGGCGTGCCTATAGTTGAAACGCTTGTCGCCGCACCGCTCGCAGCAACGCAAGCCACTATCTCAAAGGATGAGCGTGAAGTCGGCATTGCACTCGTTGATATCGGTGACGGAACGACTGAAATTATCATTTACAAAGAGGATTCTATTGAACATACAGCCGTAATTCCTGTTGGCGGCCAGCACGTTACCAACGATATTGCGCAATACCTAAAAGTCACCCTTCCAGAAGCGGATGCACTTAAACTTCACCGGGGCTGCGCGTGGACAGAATTAATTGACCCTGATGAAGCTCGATCCATTCCAGTCGCGGGCGACTCAACACCCCCGCGTTTCATCAACCGGATTGAACTTGCCCAAATTATTGAATACCGTATGGCTGAAATCTTGGACGCAATCGGTGACGAATTAGGTAATATTCCACTTCCAGGTGGACTCGTCCTCACTGGGGGTACTGCGCTGATGGATGGTTTGCAAGAACTCGCTGAAGCCATGCTCCAATTGCGCGTCCAGATCGGATACCCACGCGGTTTGCAAGGCTTGACTGACCGAGTGAACCACCCAATGTACTCGACAGGAATAGGACTCGCCCTTTACGGCGAGACTTTGCGGCAGTTAGAACGTGACCACAACGCACGTTATAGAGGAAACGCCTTTGGCTCATTTCTGCAGCGTGTCAAAGAATGGTTTGGATATTAAACGTTCTCCACATTATTTAAGAGGGTAACCCCGTCTCATACCAAACTATTAGCAACACTTGACTTAACTTCGCTAATAGCGTATAATTTAATGTGAAAAAGCGAATTCATGAAAGTTAATAAGGAACCTCGGTCTGGAGATTGAGGCTATAATGATAGGAGGAATTAGGTTGCTGTCTCATTGCATATAGCAATTGAAATTCAACATGATAGAATTTGAACAGGAAGAATTTGAAAGTCTACGCGCCAGGATTAAAGTCATTGGAGTGGGTGGAGCAGGTGGAAACGCTGTCAAACGTATGATTGAAGCAGGACTTACTGGCATAGAATTTTATGCCGTCAATACAGATCAACAAGCACTCGTGACCTGCCGGGGTGCGACTCAAATCCAAATTGGCGTTAACACGACCGAAGGCTTAGGTTCCGGGGCAAACCCCGACATTGGCAGAAAAGCCGCCGAAGAAGACAGAGAACATCTCCAAACTATCGTAGAGAATGCAAATATGGTCTTCATCACCGCAGGTATGGGAGGTGGAACCGGTACCGGCGCAGCACCCATCATTGCTACACAAGCAAAAGAACGTGGAGCCCTGACGATCGGGGTTGTGACACGTCCTTTCAACTTTGAGGGACAACGCCGCGCAGCCACCGCCGAAGAAGGACTCGAAGAACTCCGAGCTGCTGCTGATTCCGTAATCGTCGTACCAAACCAGCGTCTCATCGATACTATGGACAGGAAACTCCCAATTCGAGAAGCATTTCGCATGGGAGACCAGATTCTTTTACATGGCGTTAAAAGTATATCTGACATCGTTACAGAATCCGGCGAAATTAACGTTGACTTTGCCGACGTTGAATCTATCATGCGAAACGCAGGAAGTGCTTTGATGGGCATGGGGCATGCGACGGGAGACAACCGCGCCCAAATCGCCGCAGAACAAGCCATCAGTTCTCCTCTCCTTGAACAAACTAATATTGCGGGTGCTGTCGGGATGATCGTGAATATAACCGCACCGCCGGATTTCATGATGCACGAACTCGATGAAGCTATGGGGGTCATTCAAGATACAGCCCCCGAGGCACAAATTATTTTTGGACTTGTTTATAAAGATGAATTGGAACTCGGCGATGAAGTCCTTGTAACCGTCATCGCAACAGGATTTAATTCCACTGAAGGCGGAGGCTATGGCCTCGATGACACAGACACCTATCAAAGGCAGCCCCAGGCGACTTCTGAACAGCGTAGACCCAGTCCAAGCCGGGCAAGATCAAGGATCGCCAGAACACAATCCGATAGACCCAGGATTCCGAGGCGTGGGGCAAGCGCAAATGTTGAACCTCCTATAGAGGAGGATAACCGACCCCAAAATAACCCGCAGAAACCCGCCCGAGGCAGAGCTCAAGGCTCGCGGCAGCGTGAAACAGATTGGGAAATTCCGGCTTTTCTGCGCGTTCAAAAAAGACGGGGGAACGATAAATAGGAACGACTTCTATATCAACTCCTATCGCTTCTGATCCTTGTCGGAGGGGTTCGTAACCCCGAAATTTTTGATTGAGATTCCTTGAAAACTAACGCCGCACCGTGTTTTCATACCATCGTGCGGCGTGCATCGCTTTTTCACTTTTTTAGCATCGACCTTTTGCTTACGAGCATATTTCAAGTAAACTCTACTATACTTGAGGCAACAGTGAATCTACATCAACATTATCAACACTTGCGCAGTGAAGAACACGGCGCACATAATAACTTCAGAAAACCTAACAAATTCGCGCTCGTCTATCCGAGCACGTATGCCCTCGGTATGTCAAGTCTCGGTGTGCAGGTTATGTACACGACGCTTAACAACCGACCAGATACCGCTTGTGAACGCGTTTTTATCCCTGAACCTAATTATCTGCGGAAACTTGCCTCTCAAAAAAAGGCACTTTTCTCGTTTGAAACGCAGACCCCTTTGAACCAATTTGACATCATTGGGTTTTCAGTCTCCTTTGAATCAGATTATGTGAACATTCCTCGCGCGTTAGAATTGGCGAACATCCCCGCCCTTGCCGAGGCACGAACGGAATGGGATCCACTCGTTATTGCGGGTGGCATTAATATCGCCTACAATCCAGAACCGATTGCCGATTTTGTTGACGTTTTCGTCGTCGGGGAAGCCGAACTTATCATCCACCAACTCATGGCACATTTCGATGCGTGGAAAAGATCCGGTGCACCGAAGCGCGAATTACTCGAAACACTCGCAACTGTTCCCGGGCTTTACGTCCCACATTTTTATGACGTAACCTATCGCGAAGACGGGACGATTGATGCCGTCTCCCCGAAGCCCGGCGTATCGGCTCAGATTCGCGCAGGCGCGGTCCCAAAACTTGATGATGTCGAAACCTGCACGCACATCCACACCCCCAACACCGAATTCGCAAATGCACATCTCATTGAAATCGTGCGCGGGTGCGGTAGGCAGTGCCGTTTCTGTGTTGCAGATTATGCCCGCCGATGGCCGAGACATCGTTCTGTAGAA
This sequence comes from Candidatus Poribacteria bacterium, assembly GCA_009839745.1. Lineage (NCBI taxonomy): Bacteria > Candidatus Poribacteria > Candidatus Poribacteria bacterium. The sequence goes on along the minus strand of VXPE01000017.1, from coordinate 34,030 downwards.
AGCACGTTGGCACTTGCAGAACGCGCACGCGGCATTACAGACAGAATCGGACTCGTCGGTGCCTCGATTTCTGATCATCCGCACATCGATGAAATCGCTACAGGACTCGTTGAACGTGGCTTTCGGATCTCCTGCGCTTCACTGCGCGCCGAAACAGTTCGCACGCCGCTGCTCGACGCACTTGCAGACAGTGAACAAGGGACCATCACCATTGCGCCAGAAGTTGCGACTGAAGAACTCCAAAAGGTTGTTAATAAAGCTATTCCACGTGAACGCCTCTACTATGTGTTTGAGGAAGCATTGAAACGTGATATTCTCAACCTTCGCCTATACTTCCTCATCGGTGTTCCTCATGAAACACCAGCAGATGTGGAAGCCATTGTCGATATGGCAAAGGAGATGCGAACTATAGTTCTCCCCCACGCGAAACGAACAGGAAAAATAGCGCGTATCCACTTTACGATTTCACCCATGGTGCCAAAACCCCATACACCTTTCCAGTGGGTAGCGATGGAACCCCCGAAAACTATCTCCCGAAAACTTGATTTCCTGAAACGCGAAATTAATCGACTGGGTAGCATCAAAGTTGGTTCCGCCAGTGCCAGACTCGCACATCAAGAGGCTGTCTTCGCACGCGGCGATCGGCGACTCGGAAAAGTCATCCTCGAGCTTGCACACGGGATGCCATGGAACCAAGCCTTCCGCAAACACGAATTAGTCCCACATTTTTACGCGACACGTCAACGCCCGCTGCATGAAACCAATCCTTGGGACCACCTTGACCTTAACGTTAAACCGCAATTCCTACAACTTGAGTTCCATAAACACGAAAAAGGGTTCACGACGAGTGAATGCGATACGACCGTTTGTAAGAAGTGTGGTGCTTGCTAAAAGGAGGAATGACTGTGCGCAAATTTGAACAATTTATAGGTGGACTCGTCGCAATATGTGCTCTGTTCGCCTTTACGACACCTTTACATGCTGGGTTAGAGGACAAATCTCTCGTTTTATACCTCTCTTTTGACGAAGGAAAGGGAGGGACAGCCGCAGATGGTTCCATATATGGTCACGACGGTGAATTTGTCCAGAATCCTAAATGGGTAGATGGACAGTTCGGCAAAGCCTTGGAATTCGATGGAACCAAGGGAGAACATGTCATCGTGCCTATCAACGACACCTTACAGTTAAGAGAACAGTTCTCTGTCGCTTTCTGGGTTAAGCGTGGCAAAGCCCAAATTCGGGACTGGAATTACATGGTCGCAGCCGGCTCCTTGAAATGGGCAACAATCTTTCAGAATGGTAGTCGCAAAACTTTTTTCTGGTCAACATCTGGTGGTACTTGGGCACAGAAAGCCCTCAGCACTGATGTTCAACCCGAAGACTGGGTGCACATGGCAGTCACACACGACACCAAATCAAAAGTCGTTATTTACAACGATGGGAAAGAAGCCGGTGGTGGCGCGAAACCGCCACCTGTTGATGAAATTGATGGTTCCATTATGGTGGGTGCCCGCCATCCGGGTCAAGAATTTTTCACAGGCGTCATTGACGAGGTGTTTCTTTTCAACCGGATCATCACTGAGGCAGAAATCAGCGAAATTATGGATGGCGAATTTCTGCCAGTAGAAGCCGCAGAGAAACTCGCGACCACATGGGGCAGCATTAAAGCCGATCGCGATTAAGAAATACGCTTGACCAGGGCGGTTCCAACGCCGCCCTTACATCAGAGAAAAGCGTATGCGAAAATATATCATTATATTCATCCTCGTAGGGGCTGGGTTGCCCATCCCGGCTTTTATAAATATCGCTGTATCCGACACTTCACCTGCCGAAGCGTCTTACAAGAGTGCCACGACCTACCACGATCTCGGAGAATTTGAACGTGCCATCTCCGAATACAGAAAAGCCATCGCACTTAATCCAAATTCCCCTATCATTTTCAATAGACTCGGTGTCGCATATTCCGAACTGAAGCAATACGATGCCGCACTTGATGCCTATAAGAGCGCACTTGCGTTGTCTCCTATGACGGCTGAACCGCACTATAATATAGGGCTGGTTTACCTCAAGAAAGGCGATCTCCCACATGCCCTCAAGGCGTTTAAGCGCGCGATTGCTATTGACGCAGAATGGGGAGATGCGTATACCGGACTCGGCGAGGTCTACTTGAAACAAGGTGATTTCGGACAAGCCATTCGCGCCTATAAACAAGCCACGCGTCTGAATCCAAACGGAAATCCGAGTGCCATTTTAGGATTAAGTAAGGTTTATGCAAGGCAGGAACGTTGGGAGGATGCCATCACCGCGGTTGAAAAGGCTATTGAAATCCATACGGATAACACAGAAGCCCATTATCAACTCGCTCAAATTTATATCAAACGCGGCGAAAAGAAAAAAGCCACCGCAGCGATGGCATTTTTCAAAGTTCTTCGCCAAACAGATCCGCTCCTCAAAGAAGCCGAAATATGGGTAAAAAGACACCCCAACGACGCAAGAGGTTATAATAATCTCGGTATTGTTTATCTCGCACGTCGTCGGCCTGAGGATGCAATTGCGAATTACAAACACGCCATTTCTCTTGCCCCCGATTTAGCCACTGCGCACTACAATTTAGGGCATGCCTACCATAAGCAAGGAAAAATGAACCTCGCTATAGCGGCTTACAAACAAGCACTCACTCTCGACACCACACTCGCGATTGCACATAACAATGTCGCCGTCTGCTATATAGAATCGGGGATAGATTTGGATCAAGCCCTCTCTCATGCCCGAACCGCTGTTCGTCTGGTCCCGACTGCGTCGAACTATTGGGATACGCTTTCGCAAGTTTGCACCGCCCTTGGGTTGGAAAGCGAGGCGCGACACGCACATGCCCGTTCAACGAAAGGACAGGAAAAATACACCACCGAACGATGAGATGCTTCTGCTATATCATTCTCTTTTTCCTTCTGAGTCTATCCACTTCTGCAGAAGTCCAATTCGTTGACGCGACCGCTGCTGCAGGAATCACATTTCGGCACGTCGATGGCAGAACCGGTGAGAAGTATCTCCTCGAAACCCTTGGATCCGGTGCGGTCTTTTTCGACTTTGATGTTGATGGGGCATTGGATCTCTATGTAGTGAACGCTACACACATCCCCCCGCCAACCCCTGAAAAAACGCCTCAGACACAAGCCCCTCGAAACAGACTCTATCGAAATAACGGCAACGGCACTTTTACTGATATTACAGACAGCGCAGGCGTTGGAGATACCAGCTACGGCGTCGGATGCGCAGCCGCTGATGTCAACAACGACGGCTATCCTGAAATTTATGTAACCAACTATGGACCGAATCGCCTCTATTACAACAACGGGGATGGCACCTTTACCGATATGACGCAAAAAGCGGGAGTCGGCGATGAACGCTGGGGCACAAGTTGTGCCTTTCTGGATTACGATTTAGATGGGTACATTGACCTATACGTCGTCAATTACATGAAATTTTTTGTCGCGGAAAATGAATGGTGGGAAACGGAGGGGATTCGGACCTATTGTAGCCCGACAGATCAGATCGCTGGCAGCCATTTTGTAAGCGAGCCAGATATCCTCTATCGCAATAACGGCGACGGCACCTTCACAGATGTCACCAAAGCTGCAGGCATCTCACATCGTGCCCTCGGTCTCGCTGTCGCAGTCGGAGATTACGATAATGACGGTTATCCCGACCTGCACATCGCTAACGATATGGAAGCAGACCTGTTTTACCACAACAACGGCGATGGCACGTTTACCGAAACCGCTGATCTCACCGGAACAGGATATGATGAAAATGGCTTCCCGGGAAGTGGTATGGGAAATGCATTCGGTGATTACAATAACGACGGTTATCTTGACCTCGTCGTCAGCAACGCCTCTGGACTGCCCGCACTTCTCTATCAAAACGAAAACGCCGCGTTTTTTACCGATGTCTCTTTTGTCTCAGGAATTGGAGCAGTGACGCTCCCGTATTTTAAATGGGCGGTCGAATTCTTAGACTATGACAACGACGGTTTGCTGGACCTATTTGTTGCGAACGGACATCTTCAGGAGAACATCTCGCTTTTTTCGGAGAGCACCTATCCGCAGATGGATTTGGTTTTCCGCAACGTGCGTAGACAGAACGGCACACATCATTTCACTGATATGTCTACCGAGGTCGGATTGGCAGAATTCCCCAAAAAAGTCAGCCGCGCTGCGGCGTTCGGGGATTATGACAATGACGGAGATACCGATATTTTTCTCAACAACTCCAATCAACCCGCAATGCTTCTCCAAAACGAGGGGGGTAACAGCAATCACTGGTTGACGATCCAACCCATCGGTACCCGAAGCAATGTGTCCGGTATCGGCACAAAAATAGTTGTGAAAGCCGGTAACCTGTCTCTTACCAAAGAAGTCCGGAGCGGTGCGAGTTACCTCTCACAAAGCGATCTACGTGTCCATTTTGGATTGGGAAAGAATTCAGCCGTGGATACCCTCGAAATTCGCTGGCAGAGCGGTCTTACGGAGCAATTTTCTAACCTGAAATCCGACCAAATTCTCCGCATTCAAGAGGGGCACGGGATTGTGAAGGGACAGGAAACAAGATAAGTTAACGATTTGTGTGGCTAAAGAATTTGCAATTTCTTTCCTTTCGTGATATACTCTTAAAATCAGTAGCCGAAATATGATTTACTATCTCCAAAAGGAGACACACAATGAAAATCACCTTCGCCCTCTCAATACTGTTCTGTGTCATCGCGCTGCCAGTTCTTGGTGAGTTGACCAGTCAAGACTTGGAGAAGATACGTGAGATCGTCAAAGACTCAGAAAACGAGTTAAAGGCGGAAATAGAAAAAATAAACGAAAAGATTGATAAGTTAGAAGAACGGCTTAGAACGGTAGAAACAGATGTTGCGACAATCAAAGGGTATCAGACCGGAGAGCAAACTACCACAGAGACAAGGACAAATTCAATTGTTGCTATTGCAGCAGCAATTTCTACTGCAATAGCAATTTTAGCCTTAATCGTCAATGCGTTCAGAAAAGACCCTCAATTGGAAACATTCTCACGCGTCATAGAAAATTTGGCTACAAGCCGAACCGAAGAAAAAACAACTCAACCGGAAGGCGAGAATACAGATACCACAAGTGTTTCACAACAAGTATGATCGATCCGTAAAGGAACGTTTTGGTCTAATTCACAAGGGCGGCGGAAACTAATGGAAACTATGCCATGTCTTTCCGTTCATCCCAAACCTAAAGGATTGGGCTTTCAATCCGTGAAATCAGTTCAGATGTCATAAAGATCTTTACGTATCTCCATCAGGGATCTCCGGCCAATTGTGAGCTGGTGAATATCCTAAATCGTCCGCTGCCTGTCTCCACGCGAAACGGGAATCCGCACGACCCGCGACGGCATTATACGCGCCATACTTCACCGTCTCTGTTTCAATGGCGCGTGCGACACACTGTGCGACATCCCTGGGGTCCACGTAAACGAACCAAGGATCCGTCACAACTTCAGGAGCTGCAGGTCCCGGATTCTGTCCGTCTCCCTCTATCACTCCCGGGCGGACATGGATCACGTCTAACCCGTATGCTTGATGATACGCCGCACCGATCCGCTCGCCGAGGTACTTCGCCAACGCGTAGTAAAGATCTCCCGGACCGAACTGGAAGGCATCGTCCACCTCGTAAGGTAACCTTGCGCTTGGCGCAGGAGGACACGCCGAAATACTTGAGATGTTAACCAACTTTTTGACACCCTGCTTTACACAGGCTTCCGCGACGTTCCAGGTCCCTTTCACCATAACATCCGCAAACAGCGAGGCGGGTTTATCAGACCGTCCCCGCACCAGTGCAACGAGATGGACGACAGCATCTTGATCTGCACACACCGCCTCAATTTCGGCAGCATTTGTCACATCTGCCTTGATAAAAGTTGTGCCTGAAACCGTCCGATCCAATTCAACAATATCAGTGAGCGTGAGTTCATACGCACCACACAACCGATCAATAACAAATTGTGCCAGATAGCCATTCGCACCCGTAATCAAAATTTTTTTAATTTTCCTTGCGGTTCGGTCAGGTCGGTTCAACATTTGAAGGACTTCTCCGTATATCCGCCTGCTCCGTTGTTGCAGGCTACAATCATGAAAAGAAACATGCCTCTGCAAGGGCGAAACGACCTTACCTCCACACGTCTCAGCGCGCAGGTGGCATTATCTGCGCATAGAGCGCGTTGTTAAATCCGACAAAGAAACTATCTCCACTTCGCACTGTAGGCGCTCGCAGGCTACCGCTCCGTCCCATTACCACTTTCAGGATTGATTCCTGCGTGTCTGCGGTCGGCACAAAGGTTTCCACGCGCTGCCCTTTCGCAACAACGATTTGCGCCGCGCTGCCCATTAAATCCCAAACCGCTGTTGCATCCATTCGCTCTTTTCGGGCATCCGTCCGACTTTCTGGTTGTAATCCGTGTTCGTCAAGAAACTCTTGAACCTTTTTACACGAGTTTCAGCTACTTCGAGAATAAATCCAATCTATCATTTTAATTATTCCTTGCGGTTCGGTTAGGACCTTGGGTAGATAGTGTTCCTTCCCGTAGTCCCGCCTGCGTGTTTTTGTGAATCAACGCTGAATGCGCGTGTGGCATTCAGCGGGGTATTTCTGCGGATTGTTGCAGGCTACAATTACAGGTCCTTCACATTAATAAATCTGCCGGTGCCCCGACTTTGGACCGCGGCATCAATCAGGGCAAGGGTCTCAATTGCATCCGCGAATGGCGAACGAATGAGCGTTCTATCGCCTGTTTCAATGGCACGCAACCACGCTCCGGATTTGTCTAAACCCAGACTGTTTTCGGAAGTCACTGATTCGTTGACGATCTCACCGTTAAGGTATCCACAGATAACGTTATCCGTCATCTTCGCTTGTAATCGCAAATGCGGCCCGACGACTTCAACCTCAAAACTAAAGCCTTCGGTGCCACAGTGATTCATGTGTGTTCCGAAAACGCCATTGTCCAGTTGATAGGTCATCTGAATGGCATTTTCGGCATCGAATTCGGTTCGTTCCAACGCCATGTTTTTAGCAGCGAGGGCATGTGCTTGCACAGGCTTCGGATTTCCCATCACAAAACGCGCACAATCCAACACGTGCACCGCCTGTTCCGGCAAGGGACCCCCGCTTATATCATATTGTAAAAACCAAGGCGACATCCGGAAACTCAGATAATAATTAACGGTGCACACCGTCCGCACGAGGTGGACCGATTCCGAAGCGATCAACGCTTTCAGCCGTTCATAGAGTGGATGATAGCGGAGTTGGAACCCAACAGCAGCAATGACATCCGCCTTCTCGATGCATGCGAGGCATTTCCTGCCTTCAGCCATGTTCAAGGCGGGCGGTTTTTCAACCATCACAGGGATACCGCGGTCGCATGCCATTTGGATCGGTTCAAGTCGGATAGGAGGGGGTGTCGTGATAACCACGCCGTCCATGTCCACATCAAAGAAGGCATCCAACGCCGTAGTTGCGAGTGCTGATTCGGCATGCGCTGTGAGTTCGCGCGCCGCCTCAAGTCTTACATCATGGACGGCGACAACCCGCGCACCATAATTGGTTATCGCCCCCTGATGATGTCTTCCCATATTGCCAGCACCAATAATGCCTATTGCTAACGGCTTTTGATCGCTCATTGTATTTTGAGGTCCCCCCACGTTACCGCGAATTTCCTTTCATCCTCTTGCTACGGCGTAACGCTTGTTTTTTGTAGGCACAATTTGGGCATTAGCGAAATGTCCTAAACTCTGCCTACAACCGATGCGTTTATTCCGTCTTAATCTCTCCCCACGTTGTGGCAGCCTTCCCGTCCGGCTCAACAGCCATCGGGTCTTTGCCGCCGTAAATTTCGATTTCATCAACGCGAGCCCCGCCATTCGTGCGAATATGGAGACGTAACCACCGTGCCTCTACATCTTTGAAGGTAAACTCAGTCGTTTCACTAATCGGATCGCCCTTGTGCGTATAAACCTTCGTCCATGAGTTGGCATCGGAGTTTGGATCCGCCTTCGAGGTTGCGACAAGAATATCAAAGTCAGCAGTCGTTCTGTCGACAAATCCCTGCGAATGATCGCTACCGAAGTAGATGCGGTTCACATTCGCCACATCCCCCATATCAATCTGCGCCCAACCGGGTATCGCACCGATAATCCAACTCCGGCAGTTATTGTAAAAACCGTCGTTGAGGTATTCAACACAGTGTCTGCGAGGACACCATCCCTCGAGCTGCGAAGAGGCTTCCGGTTTCGCATCTTTGAGGAGTGCCAAATTGGGTTCCTTGTCTCGAACCGTCGGCACAAATTCAGGTCCCGGCTTGCCGCCAGCATCACATTCATCCGTTGCCGCTTTTTTGTCCTGCGCCTTAAACTCGTAACGCCCGAACTTTTCAGGTCCCTTCGCTTCATCATGGACTGCGAAGACAACAAGCGTGCTCATTAGCATCGCTACTATCACAACCCCCCAATACTTTGTCCATCCCATTGTCTATTCCTCCATCTTTGCGGTAGTACTTACCCTCATACTAACACAAGTGAAAAATTGTTTCAAGAAAATGGTTATCCCTTGACTTTTTTTTTTACTGTTGTTATCTTAAAATTGTATCAACCGTTTAGAAATTTTCAATTTTTGTTGACACCTGAAAAGATGTCGTTTATAATGCTACTTCAGGAGGTAGTAATTTGAAACAGTGCGCTATATTTGGGTTACTCGCTCTCATTTTGATAAGCCTTTCAGCGGTTTGCAGTGCCCAAGAGTTGGTTTTGCATCTTTCCTTCGATGAATTAAATGGGGACGTTGCAAAGGATCGGTCCGAATTTGGTAATGACGCAACTTTTAAAGGGAAGCCGAAATTGATTGACGGCGTTTTCGGACAAGCATTGGAATTCGATGGAAAAACCTCCGGTCAAATTCCCGATCATGCGAGCCTTGATATCGTTAACGGAATTACCATTGAATTTTGGGTGATTGTTAAAGGGGGAGAGGCAATTCAGAGCGGCGTTGAAAAAGGAGTCGCTTGGGTCTCCGGTTTGTATAACCTTGCAGCCCTGTATAACGGCGGAACAATCCTTCAATTCTTCGACTTACCCGAACCGTGTAACGACGATAATATCGGTCCCAGTATCCAAGATGGAGAATGGCATTTCCTTGCCGGAACATGGGATGGTAAGGATATCCTACTTTATATTGATGGCGAACTTGAAGCGGAGATGCCGTGTAAGGGTGAACTAAAGCCCAATGACGATCCGCTCTTTATCGGTGCACGCGGCGGAAGTGGCCGCTTCCTCACTGGTGCCTTAGATGAAATCAAAGTGTACAACTATGCCTTAACCAAAGCAGAATTGCTCAAAGACATGGAAGAGCCTGTCCCGCTGCATGTTGACGCACAGGACAAATTGACAACCGTTTGGGCACGTCTCAAAACCGATGAATCCGCACAATAAAGGAGGGTTATGAAAGTAACACGCCATCTGTTGGCGCAGTTCACGAACCAAAATCTGCTTTATAAAAGTCCAACGTTTTTTCTTTTACTACTGACTGTAATCGGCTGCGCGCTTCCGTTCAGCCAGAACCTAACGCCTGAAGAACAGGTCGCGGTCGTCACAACCGACAAAGGCACTTTTGTGCTCGAGTTCTACCCCGATGCTGCCCCTGTGGCAGTAGATAATTTCATCAAACTGATTAATCAAAAGTTTTACGATGGCTTAACATTTCATCGAAAAGTCGATGCCCGCGGTTTGAATATCATCCAGGGCGGGTGTCCAGAAGGCGATGGAACAGGTGGCCCCGGTTGGACTATTGTCGACGAGTACACAAACCCGAACCAACGCCCACATGTCAGAGGCACATTGGCAATGGCTCGGCCCTCCGTGCCAGACTCAGCCGGGAGCCAATTCTATATCTGCTTGAAACCCCAACCCCATCTTGACGGAAACTACACTACCTTCGGGGGTGTAATTCAAGGGATAGATGTCGTCGATCAGTTATCAATCGGCGATGTCATGACCAAAATCCGATTGGAGGCGAAGTCAAAATATGTTCAGGCAACAGCAGAATAAGCAACATCGGCAGTTCGCATCCGCAGCACTTTTTATTTTAGCGACATTCTTCGCTACTTTTGTGCTGAGTTGCGCACAAGAAGATAAGCCAGCCCCCGTTCCGCGTGCCCGTCGCGCGGGTACAGGCACCGCAACAACCGCGGCAAAACCGCAGATCAATCCCGCAACGGTCGTCGCGGTCGTTGAAACGGCAAAGGGGACCATTGAATTTGAATTTCTCGCAGCTGAAGCACCGGAAACTTCCAAGAACTTCATCAAAAACGCGCAGGTGATGTATTACAAAGGTGAGAAGTTTAATCGTGCAGAAGAACTCCTTATCCAAGCAGGCTCAAAACTTGCCGCTGGAGATACACTCCCCATTGAGAACGGTTCGCAAGAGATGTCGCGAGGCGTTGTCGCTATGGCAAAAGAGGAGGGTGCAAGCGTTTCCTACGCATCGGAATTCTTTATCTGCCGAGGGGACGCGATCCTCGATAGTGATTACACCATTTTCGGAAAAGTCACCAATGGGATGGACGTGGTTGACAGCATCGTCGTCGATGACGTGATTACGAACATTACCATCCGAGACAAGGGAATGCCCGCTGAGTAAAGGCATGCAAGAAAACAGGAAGCGTGGAAGAAACTGGAACGGAACAACGGAAGAAGGGAAGAGTGGGTACCCATCCTTCTATCCAACCCAATTCCCTTCCAGTCTTCCAACTTTCCACGAGTGTGGTCTTTAAAGGAATACTTTAGAACTACGAAGCGTTTAATAACAAGGAGGCATCTATGGCATTAACAGTTATCCGCACGGCTCGCCCAAGTCCCGTTTGGCAGGAAAGTTACGTGCGCGTGGAAAAAGGGCAACGATTGATTATCGATGCAGAAGGCGCGTGGTCACCAGATTTGCAAAATCGGACCGGATGGTGCGGTGGAGACGGGGTTCCGAAGACCCCGGGTTCCAGCGATTACCTGCTTCCCGGCACGAATATCGGTGCGCTCATCGCTAAGATCGGAGATGTCGTCTTCGCTGTTGGCTCACGCTACGACAATCCCGCCCCCGGTGACGGTGTTATTTTCCTCGCAATGAACGAAAGCCCAAATAACAATAATCAAGCAGGAAGTTTACTTGCACAAATCATCATCTTCGACGACGAATAGGGAAATCCTTCGTGTGATAGACTCGCCCTAAAGGGCGAATTGGAATCAGGAGTACTATATGGAAGAAACTACGGCTCAGGCGGAAGGTCAACAAATTCCTTCTGTCGATTTTATTAGTTATCTTGCCAACCTTGTAGAAACAGGACGGCTCTACTTAGAGGGAATCCCGAACCCCGAAACCGACGAGGTCGTTACGAACCTCCCGCTCGTGAAACATATTATTGATACGATTGAGATGCTTGAGGAAAAAACGAAGGGAAACCTCACTGCCCCAGAATCCAACTTCTTGGCAAATACCCTCTATGAACTCAGAATGGGCTATGTCCGTGCCATCAATAGACAAGAAACGGTCACACAGCAAGAAGGACACACTGAAGAAACCGAGGAAGAGGTCTCCACGGAAAACATTGAAAATCCATCTTAATCGAAGGTTCAGTAATCACTGAGACAAACCTCAACACTGTCGGTTTTTATGAAGGATCTGCCGTAAATTAGATTAACTCCCTTAAACGCTTAAGGAGAATCGTCTATGGAATTCTACCACGGCACAACATTAAGCAGTGCAAGAGGGATTATTGAAAACGGGTTCCGTCCGCGCGGCGGAGCCGTCTGGTTCACAAATGCTTGATAGAGTAGCATACCGCACGCTCTTCGACCTCGCGCGGCACGATCCGAATCCTGCTGTCAAACGCAGTGCTAAAAAGCAGTATCAGAATTAAAACGAAAAGCAAGAATGAATTATCAACGCAAGATCCTCTTTGCCATGGCACTGCTCATCGGCTTGCTCGGGACCGGGACGATCGGCTACCTATTGCTCGAAAGGGATAACCCCGAAGGGGAGTGGCAACTTCTCGATGCAATCTACATGACCGTCATCACCCTAACAACCGTCGGTTATGAGAACATGGGGATGAGCGATGCTGGACGAATTTTCACCCTATTTCTACTCATTGGCGGGTTCGGCGTGTTCACCTATAGTGTTACGATCGCCACCGCATTCCTGATTGAAGGGCAACTACAAAGTTTTTTCCGACAACAAAAAATGGTTCGAACTGTCGATAAATTAGCAAACCACTATATTGTCTGTGGACTCGGCGATACCGGGGTCCATGTGCTTGACGAGATGCTAAAGTCAGAAGTAGATTTCGTCGGTATCGAACTCGAGGAAGAGCGACTCCTCCACCTCTCTGACACACGAAACTTTCTATACCTCCACGGCGACGCAACCGATGACGAATTGCTCATACGGGCGGGAATTGAACGTGCCAAAGGGCTTGTCACATGCCTCAGCCGTGACCAAGATAATCTGTTCGTCGTGATCTCTGCGAGAAAACTGAACCCCCGGTTAAGGATCGCCTCTAAAGCCGTCGAAGACAATTCTCCCGGAAAACTCATGACTGCAGGCGCAGATGAGGTCGTCCTACCGGATCACATCGGTGGACTCCGCCTCGCCTCCGGCATCCTCCAACCACAACTCGTAGGGTTTTTGGAAAATATTACCCAAAACCGAGACGGTGCCCAGTTCACCGAATCCATTATTCAGGCAGGTGCCGCCTTGGACGGGATCTTGCTCAAAGCCGCCAGCATCCACGAACAAACCGGTTTAGTTGTTATCGCAATCCATGATAACGATGGGACGTTCCTCTATAATCCTCCTGGAGATAAGAAAATTGGAGCCGGTGACGCTTTGCTGGTCATAGCCAATCAGAAGCAGTTACAAACATTACACAAACTCACCGGAGATTCAAGTTAGTGGAAAAACGTTGACCTGTTATCTTCCGCGTGATATAATAGTGTCAGAATTTGCTGGACATTGAATCTCACCGCTGCAAAAGACACGCTCACAAAACACACTGAAACTCTTACAAATCGGAAGGAAACACATATATGCTCGCAACCGTCCTAAGCAGTGCAATGCTGGGAATCGATGCTTACATCGTGAAAGTTGAGGTAGATGTCTCAGGTGGAATGCCGGCTTTCAGTACTGTTGGCTTACCGGACAACGCCATCAAAGAGAGTCGAGATCGGGTTACTGCCGCCATTAAGAACTCTGACTTCTACTTCCCACCGACCCGAATCACGGCGAACTTAGCACCTGCGGATATTCGAAAAGCGGGATCGGCGTTTGACCTTCCCATCGCAATCGGTGTTATGGGAGCTACCAATCAAGTAAACCTCGCGAGACTTGAAAACGCAATAATTTTAGGCGAACTCGCACTTGACGGCAGCATTCGCGGGATACAAGGTGGACTCCCGATCGCTATCGCGGCAAAAGAGAATGGCATTCAAGACCTCATCCTGCCAGCTGAAAACGCGAAAGAAGCCGCGATTGTGGAAGGTGTGAACGTCTATCCGGTCACAAGCTTAGCAGAGGCTGCTGCATTCCTCAATTCGGAGAAAGAGATCGCCCCAGAACCCCACACGCTTAGCACTCACGGACCCAAGGCACATCCTGACGCACTTCTTGATCTGCTCGATGTGAAAGGGCAGGAACATGTCAAACGCGCCATCGAAGTCGCCGCCGCAGGTGGGCATAACCTCATCATGATCGGACCCCCCGGTTCAGGAAAGACCATGATAGCGAAGCGAATTCCATCCATTCTGCCGAGACTGTCTATCGACGAATCCTTAGAAACGACGAAAATCCAAAGTATCATCGGTATTCTACCGAACGACACACCTTTGGTTGTGACGCGCCCATACCGTTCACCCCACCATACAATTTCAGACGCAGGTTTAATCGGGGGTGGAAACATACCGCGTCCCGGTGAAGTGAGTCTTGCACACAACGGTGTCCTCTTTTTAGATGAACTCCCTGAATTCCGACGAAACGTCCTTGAAGTCATGCGACAACCGCTTGAGGACCGGCAAGTCACCATCTCCCGCGCATCCGCATCCCTTACTTATCCAGCGAACTTCATGCTCGTCGCCGCCATGAACCCCTGTCCCTGCGGATTTTTCAGCGATCCGACCAGAGATTGCAAGTGTTCACCCACTCAGATTCAAAACTACGTCTCCCGTATCTCTGGACCGCTCTTAGATAGAATCGACATCCAAGTTGAAGTGCCAGCGGTGAAATACGCAGAACTTGCTAACGAAACAACCGGCGAACCCTCGGCACACGTCCAAGAACGGGTTGAAAAGGCACGGCAGATTCAACAGCAACGCTTTGCAGACACGACAATACACGCCAACGCAAGCATGGAATCTAAGCAGATACGAGAATACTGCAAAATTGATTCCCAAGCACAAGAGCTGCTACGGGTCGCGATTAACCAATTAGGACTCAGCGCACGGGCATACGACCGAATTTTGAAGGTAGCCCGCACCATCGCTGACTTAGAGAGGAACCCGCATATAGAGGCAGTTCATATCTCTGAAGCCATACAATATCGGAGTCTCGATCGGAACTTCTGGAAAAAGTAAGTCTACAAAGTAAGATCGGTTGTCAATTAAGAGGTATTTGTTAGTCCGAAACGCGTAGCCTGCAACAATACGCAGAAATACCCAAGCAAAAACACGCAGGCGGATTTGAGGGACGCGCGTTATAATCCAAACGCACGCTGTTCCTCCGCAAGGTAAAATTAAAAGATGCAACCTAACTTCATTATCTTTCTAACCGATGATCAAGGATACGGCGACCTGTCCTGCATGGGCGCGCCTGATTTCAAAACGCCACATCTCGACAGAATGGCGACAGAGGGAGCACGCTTCACGGATTGGTACTCAAATTCACCCGTCTGTTCTCCTTCGCGCGCAGCATTACTGACAGGACGATACCCGTGCCATGCGGGAGTGCGTTCGATTTTAGCAGGGCATCGCACTGCTACAGGGTTACCGCCTTCCGTGCCGTCACTCGCAACGGCATTGAAGGCGCGCGGTTATTACACGGCGATGTCGGGAAAATGGCATCTCGGGCTCGTAGAAGGTTCGCGCCCTGAACATCACGGATTCGACGATTGGTTCGGGTTCATGGCAGGATGCATCGATTTCTTCTCACACATCTTCTATTGGGGCTTAGGACAACCCGGCATCGACCAGACACATGACCTCTGGGAAAACGGCGAAGAGATATATCGGAATGGTGAATACTTCACCGAACTCATCACCGAATACGCCATCAGATATATCCGAAAATCCGTTGAACTCGGCAAACCCTTTTTCCTTTACGTGCCTTACAACGCGCCGCACTATCCGATGCACGCACCGGAAAAATATGTAGATCGGTTCCCAAATTTGCCCTGGGACAGACAGATTATGGCGGCGATGCTCAGTGCCGTTGACGATAGTGTTGGCGAAATTTTCGCCGAACTTGAGAGACTCGGACTCGCAGAAAACACCTTCTCCTATTTCCAGAGTGACAACGGTCCGTCGCGCGAAACCCGAAATTGGTTAGATGGCACACAGGATCCCTATTATGGCGGCACTGCTGGTAAACTGAAAGGACATAAATTCAGTCTCTACGAAGGCGGTATTCGTTCCCCTGGAATCATGAACTGGCCCCAGCGAATCCCGGCAGGACAGGTCATCAATGAAGTCGGCGCAGCAATGGATGTGTTCCCGACCTTCCTCGCCGCTGCAGGCGGAGACCCTTATGCTTACGAACCAGATGGGCTTAATGTCCTACCTACAGTAACAAACGGTGAATCCATACCACATCGAGAAATCTATTGGGAGATGGGTAAGCAGACTGCTGTGCGTCGGGGTAATTGGAAATTGGTGCTTAACGGCCAATTGGTAGAAGGCACACCTCCAGAGGATGATGTGCATCTCGCAAACCTCGACACCGATATGGGTGAAACACAGAACCTTAAAGATGAACACTCGGAACTCACTGCTGAATTGACAGAAGCCGCCCAAACATGGCGTGAAGGCATTGAAACGCATTGGGAGACTGAATGGGTCAACCCAAACGGCACAACAGGTTACATCAAGGAGCGGTAAAGTGCTAAGTGACATCCAAGATGCCTATGGGCACCTGCTTTCAGATTACCATAACGGCAGAGAAAATGTTGAAATTGTGGAGAGAGAAGACGGGTTCATTGATGTAAGCCGTTTGGGACCCTTTAACTACTTTGCTGAATATAACGACTGGGCTGAACACCAAAGAACCGGAATAGCACACGCTACAGGCAGCGTCTTGGATATTGGATGTGGGGTAGGACGGCATTCTATCTATCTTCAGGAACAAGGTCTTGATGTTTTAGGAACCGACATCTCACCCTTAGCCATCCAGATCTGTCAAAGCCGCGGGCTCAAAAATGCCCTCGTCACATCTGTCACACAGCTGAGTTCCAAAATCGGCACCTTCGACACGATTCTCATGATGGGCCACAATTTCGGACTCGTCGGCAGCCGTAAAAGAGCAAAGTGGCTCTTGAAACGCTTTGCCGCCATGACAACAGATACCGCGAAAATTATCGCTGAAACAATGGATCCTTATCAAACAGAGGAACCATGTCATTTAGCCTATCACCAATTCAACCGAGATAGAGGACGGATGAGCGGTCAGTTAAAACTACGAATTCGTTACCGACAATATACCACCCCGTGGTTTGATTATCTGTTTGTTTCAAAGTCGGAGATCGAAGACATCCTTGACGGAACAGCGTGGTGGATTGAACGCTACATTGACGCAGCCGATACACCGACGTATGTCGCAATTTTATCTAAACGTATGCATTCCTGATTATCATAGTGTCGGTAGGCGCGGCGCAGGTGAGTTGTTTTTGCGTGGGTATTTCCCCAGGAACTCTCGTCCGTCAAGAACATCTGTGTTACCGTAGGGGTTGGGTTACCCAGCCCGTACAGATAGGAAGCCTTATCGAAAGACGAGATATGTCATGATACTTTTTAAATTTGCCTTTATTACGGACACGCATCTGTACCTAAACGCCCCAAGAAATTTCGCCAGCGGACTTCAGCAACAAAAAAAGAGTCTGCAACTTTACGAAAAGCTGGTTGAACAACTGAACGCGTTTGAGCCTGCCTTTGTCATTCACGGTGGGGACGTTGTGTGTGGGGGTCAAAGTTTCGGCATGTCCGCAGAGGAATTTGAAGCCACACTTGAGGGCGCACAAGAACTCGGGCAACGCCTAAATGCCCCCTGCTATTACATCCCCGGTAACCATGATTTGCATCCCGAAACCGGTTCTAAAGACCACTATTTGGCACACTTCAGCACCAACGGCATGGGTTCCATCAGTTTTGTGCACGAAAATATCCGATTTATCCTCCTCGATTCGCAGGAGGTTCCCGAAGACCTCACACACGGGTATATCAGCACGAACCAACTGGCGTGGGCAGAGCGCGAATTGAAAAGAGCACGTGATTACAACGAAGAGGTTTTCATCTTTTCACATCAACTCCCGTTTCCGAACGTCGAATTCCAAGGAATTGGTTCAAGGGTTGCCAACTCCGCAGAGGTCCTCGAAATTACCGCTCCCTTTGAGAGACAAATTTTGGCATTTTTCTGTGGACATCTGCACCTCAATCGCGTCTTCAGGGAACAAGGCATGCTGTGTATCGTCTCCTCTGGCATTATCTGTTATCCGATGATGTGGCGACAGGTCCTGGTATATCCCGACAGAGTTGATGTGAAATCGGTCCCGGTTGACTTACCGGATGTCGTCGCTGAATCAGAAGCCGTTAATCCAGATAACAATCTGTATCTACTGGGCAGAGATCGGGATTTAAACTTCAGTATTCAACGGAGCGATTGAAAAAACCTTAACCCCTGGAGGCAGCATCGCAACATCGGCGCGATGCGGTTTTTTTTAAGAACTATGAATGCCAAGTTTCACTTGGTGATAACTCCCGTCAGGGCGAAGTTAAAAAATGATTGAAGTTGAAAATATTACCAAAAACTACGGTCCTTTCCAAGCACTCAAAGACATCTCCTTCCAAGTAGACAAGGGGCAAATTGTCGGCTTCCTCGGTCCCAATGGCGCAGGAAAGACAACGACAATGCGAATCCTCACCTGTTTTATGCCAGCGAGTAGCGGACGCGTTACCGTCGCCGGATATGATGTTTTTAAAGAGTCGCGAGAGGTCCGGAAACGCATCGGTTACCTCCCCGAAAACGTTCCGCTCTATCCGGAAATGACGGTAACGAAGTACTTGACGTATATGGCAAAGATCCGGAGCGTCCCGCGTAGCAATATCAACGGGCAACTGGATACCGCTATCGAGGCATGTGGGCTTACCGAACGCCGCCACCAGATTATCGGGCAACTCTCTCGCGGTTTCCGACAACGCGTTGGCTTAGCACAAGCACTCATTCACGAACCAGATGTCCTAATTCTCGATGAACCCACTTCTGGATTAGACCCACGGCAGATTGTCGAAATTCGTGAACTAATCAAAGCACTCGGCAGGGAACGGACTATCCTGTTCAGCACGCACATCTTACCCGAAGCCAGTCTCACATGCGAACGGTTGATTATCATCAGCCGCGGTAAAATTACGGGGGATGTCCTGTTGAAAGAGGGACGCGCTGTCCCCAGACAAGACGATGAATCCACCAATAGTCCAGAGAATTCGCAAGCTGCCTCCTCCATTCTCGCAGTTGAGATAGCAGGAGCATCAGCAGACGATGTATCCGCCGTCCTCC
Organism: Candidatus Poribacteria bacterium; assembly: GCA_009839745.1. NCBI lineage: Bacteria > Candidatus Poribacteria > Candidatus Poribacteria bacterium. The sequence continues at coordinate 15,155 of VXPE01000017.1, read as the reverse complement.
ACGACATCCCAAACGTGATTCAAGTCGAGCAGATCAATACCGATACGGATGACACAGCGACGTTCCACCTTTACTATACACTGGCAACCGACATCCGTGCAGCAGTCGCAGCGACCATCGTCAAACGCGGGTGGCAACTGCTTGAAATGCACACGACTGAAATGTCTCTTGAGGAGCTGTTCCTGTCCTTGACGGTATAGCACATGCTATCTGCACATCTCGTCTCTTGGAAGCGTCAATATGCGTATCATAACCATCTGGATTATAGGCAGCGTCGCCTTACTTCTCTTTGGGTGCGGTGAGGAAAGTATTGAGGAGATACACCCCGAATCTGAGCCAGAACACCTCACAGAGACGCTCAATCTCTTTACCGAGAACGAATGGGCAGTGATTGAAAGCCTATCGCCGCTACCTGACAAACCCCCACCCAGCCCCACAAATCGCTTCGCTGATAATCCAGATGCGGCACAGTTAGGGCAGATGTTTTTCTTCGATGCTCGATTCTCAAAGGAAGGCACAATTTCCTGCGCAACATGCCATTCCCCCTTCCACGGCTTCGCTGATGTTGAAGGCACTTCATTGGGCAATAGACGCGGCACAAGAAACGCCCCAACTGTCCTCAATGCAGCCTATAACAAGTGGCAATTTTGGGACGGACGTGCCGAGACGCTCTGGACACAAGCACTGTTTGCATTCGAAGGGGAGGAAGAACAAGCAGGTACACGACTTCAGTACGCACACCTCATCAAACGACATTATGCAGCAAAATACGAAACCGTTTTCGGGGCACTTCCTGAGCTTAAAGATGCCACACGTTTCCCACCTCAGGGTAAACCTGGCGATAGGGCGTTTGATAACATGTCTGAAGCGGATCAGATTGCTGTGAACACCGTCTTCGCAAACATCGGTAAGGCAATTGAAGCTTACGAACGCCTTTTGATTCGTCGGAACGCCCCGTTTGATCGGTATGTAGCAGGCGATGAAGAAGCGATCACAATTGAAGCGAAACGCGGCTTAAAGATATTCATCGGAAAAGGGGTCTGTGTCCTCTGCCATGGCACCCCACATTTCAGAGATGACGATTTTCATAACTTGGGGATACCCCAAGGACCGTTACCGGAAGACACGGGACGTTTCCAAGGCATCGCGAAACTCTTAGCCGATCCGTTTAACAGTGCAGGCATTTATAGCGATTCAAGGGCGGATGCTGCAAACACGTTGAATTTGCTGGAGCCAAGACTGGAACACCAAGGTGAATTCAAAACGCCAACCCTCCGTAACGTCGCACTCACGCCGCCCTACTTCCACACTGGCGAATTTCCAACACTCGCCTCTGTCATTGAATTCAACGACGCAGGTGGCACCACAAACGAATTTGTCGGCAGGAGCGCAGCCCCAGTAGAACCCCTCCATCTCAGCGAACAGGAAAAAAGAGACCTTGTCGAGTTTTTAGAGACATTGACAGGCGAACCGCCACCAGCACATCTACTAATAAAACCTAAACTCCCTTAGTTATTTTCCACATCAAGCGGTAGTTTTAACTGCTCGCGCACGGATCGCCGAACCTCATCGCAGACGCGCACCGCATACTCGGCATCGTCTGCTGTAGCGGAGGCACCGGGATAGCGAGTTGCTACCGCATGCTTAGAAAGCGATGAAAAGTCCGGTTCCCACACCTGCCAAATCGGGACAGACGGAACAATCAGTCCCAACAACTCCTTCAAATCGTGCGTCCTCGAAAACGGAATATTTGCCTCTTGCAGCCACGCCTTTAGATACTTCTGAACACATTGCTGGGCATGGAAACATACAATGTTATATAGCGGATGCTGCCCTTGCTGAAGCTGTCGCATCCCAATATAATCTTCTTCAGCGTTCTCCACCCATTCCCATGTCAACGGATTCATAGCACACTGTTCCTTCTTCGGGGGTTTCAAGAGAAAATTGGCAGATTCATAGAGTACTTCACCCTTTTCAGTGACTTCGTGGAGAAACCAGTCGTTATATGAGAGACGATACGCAATCTCTTCAGGCGAACGCACGAGCAAGTCCATACGAAAGCGGTGCGGAATACGCCCATAAATCTCCCTCTCTCGCTTGCGAGTCTCTGATTTTGAGCCCGGCATCACTATCAACAAATCAACATCCGAGTATTCCCTCGGAGTGCCATACGCATAAGAACCGAACAGAACAATTTGGAGCGGTGCGAACTCGCGCACGATATCATCACAGGTCGCTTGAATCTCTTCCCGGGTAACCATGTTCATTCCCCCTTGTGTTCGATCTACCGACAACAGGAACCTACCGCGACTACAGGTAAAGGTATAGGGCTAATTATGCCATATCTCCATCTCATACGCAACGAAAATCCTTTTCAAAAAAGTCTTGATTTCTAAATGCATCTATCGTATAATCAACACCACACAATTATTTGAATAAGGAATCGCGATCGTCTTAAGAAGAACGCCTATGAAACTCGTTACCTTTCAAACCAAATCGACGAACACGACACCAAAACTCGGCGCGTGGATCGATAGGGATCAGATTATTGACCTCACTGCTGTTGCCCCAGATATGTCCCAATTCTTTGAACAGAATTGCATCGCCGATGCGCAAGGGTACATTGAACGCACAGACCTATCCGATGCCGCTGTCCGCGTTGCTGATGTGCAGCTGCTCGCGCCGTTTCCATGCCCTGCGAGCCTGCGGGATTTCGGTGTCTTCAAAACCCACATGGACGCTGCTGCGCGGATTACCGGTAAAGAAATTTCACCTGAATGGTTCAAACTGCCCAACTACTACCGCGGCAGCACGAGTCCGTCCTCCATCGCTGGACACGAAACCGTTGTTACCTGGCCCAACTATACCCAGAAACTCGATTTTGAACTGGAGTGGGGGGTCTATATCGGCAAAACCGGGAAAAACATTTCCGTAGCAGAAGCCTCCGAGTATATTGCCGGTTACACGATTTACAATGACATCAGTGCGCGGGACATTCAATTTCGACACATGACGCTGGCACTCGGTCCCGCCAAAGGCAAGGATTTCGATAACAGCAACATCATGGGACCCTGCCTCGTTACACCCGATGAAATCGGTGATCCCTACAACCTCCGAATGATCGCCAGAGTCAACGGCGAAGTCTGGGCAGACGGCAATACCTCGGATATGTATTACTCATTTGAAGAAATGATTTCGTTCGTTTCACAGTCAGAGACGCTCTATCCGGGTGAGTTTTTAGGTTCCGGCACCGTGGGAAACGGGTGTGGGTGGGAGCTCGACCGCTGGATCCAGCCCGGTGATGTTGTTGAACTTGAGGTTGAAAACATCGGTATGATCAGAAACCAGATCGGTGAACCGGAAGTGAATCCCGCCGGATGGACGGAAAAAGGACTTTAATTTTTCCTTTCGGATTTTTAATTTTACCTTGCGGAGTAACAACGTACGTTTGGACTTTGACGTGCGTTGCTCATATCCGCTCTCCATTTCATTACGAGCTACAAGTTTGGGACTAACGAAAAACCCCTTAACTGATAACTGACGACTATTCTTACTGACAACTGATAACTATTAAAATGCGACTTAAAAACAAGGTAGCCATTGTTACAGGTGCTGCATCCGGTATCGGAAAAGCCACAGCGATCCTATTCGCCGAACACGGCGCAAAAATAGTCGTTGCCGATATCGATGAAGACCGTGCAAACCAAACTGTTGCCGTTATTCGAGATGCAGGCAACGAAGCGATCTACATCCAAACCGATGTAACCCTTTCAAACAATACTGAAAGGATGGTGCGCGAGACCCTTACCACCTACGGAAAACTCGATATTTTGCTTAGCAGTGCGGGCATTGCAATGCGACTCCCTGTCGGCGATTTGCCAGAGGAGGATTGGCACCGGTGTTTAGATGTGAACCTCACGGGTGTCTATCTCTGTGCCAAAGCAGCGATCCCTGCCATGCTGGAAAATGGTGGGGGTTCCATCATCAATCTGTCCTCTATCTACGGGCTTGTCGGCGCGGACGTTCGAGCAGCGTATGTCGCTTCCAAAGGGGGTGTGACGAACCTCACCCGCGGGATGGCACTCGATTACGCCGAGGATAATATCCGTGTTAACTGTATCTGTCCCGGCTTCGTTGAAACACCGTTAGTCGCCGGTGTCATTAAAACACCAGAGGAATATCAGAGTCTTGGAGACAGACATCCGATGCGCAGGCTCGCGCAACCCGAAGAGATCGCCTACGGCGCGCTCTACCTTGCCTCCGACGAATCTGCCTTCGTTACAGGCATCGCCTTACCGATTGATGGTGGCTACACTGCCGGATAAAAATGCGAAAATTTTTTCTGATTACTTTCCTCATTCTACTCATAAACAGCGCGTACCTGTTCAGCTTCGGTGAACCGACGCTCTTTTACATTTTCAACGTCCTATTCCACGTTGGACTCGGTGTTGTTCTCATAATTCCATTCAGTATCTATGTCTACCGACAATTCAGGCATCTCTCAACACTCGGACAAATAGGGATTATCGGAATAGCCGGTGGTATCATCAGTGGTGGCTATCTGATGATTGTCGGCGCGACAACTCCCTATCGGTGGCTACTCATCACACACATTATCAGTGTAAGCGCCGGGAGTCTTCTCCTCTGTATCCACCTCTTAAGAGACAAAGAACGCCTCACGCCATTATTCAAAAAAATCAGCCTCGGGGTGCTAATTGCTGTCGTCCTTTTCCCGATAGGCGCGAAACTCACACAACACTATTTACCCAATGAAACATATCTCGTCGAGAATCCCGCACTCCCTCCCACGAGTATGTATGAAGAAGGCGGTGGCACAACCGGTCATTTTTTCCCCGCCTCCGTTGAAACAGAGACCGGCGGTCTGATTCCAACCGACTTCTTTCTCACATCGGAAACCTGTGCTACGAAGGGCTGTCACCCAGATATCTATCGGCAGTGGAACGAATCCGCTCACCATTTCTCCTCCTTCAATAACCAGTGGTATCGCAAGTCCATTATCTATATGCAGGAGGTCAACGGTATCCAACCCTCTAAATGGTGCGGGGGATGCCACGACCCCGCAATTTTACTCAACGGTGTGATGGATAGACCCATCCGTGAAAACCTCCACACACCCGCCGCTCAAGCAGGACTCGCCTGCACAGCGTGCCATTCCATGGAAAAAGTCAAAGACACGATGGGTAACAGTGGGTATGTGATTAAATACCCACCCCTTCACGACATCGCCGCCAGCGATAATCCTGTTATCCGCAATCTGCACAACTACCTCATCCGACTTGATCCGGAGCCTCACAAAAAAAGCTTCCTTAAACCGTTTCACCGTGAAAACACCGCCGAATTCTGTTCAACCTGTCATAAAGTGCATCTCGACGAACCGGTCAACAACTTTCGATGGCTCCGCGGTTTTAACGACTACGATCAGTGGCAGAAAAGTGGGGTCTCACATCAAGGCGCGTTGTCCTTCTACTACCCCGAAACGGCGAAGAAATGCGTCGATTGCCACATGCCACTCGTTGACTCTACAGATGCCGGGAATATCAACGGCAAGGTGCATAACCACCGATTCCCCGCCGCGAACACAGCACTGCCCTTTGTGAATCAGCACCCAGAACAACTCAAAATCGTAACAGACTTTTTGCAAGATGACGTGGTAACGTTAGATTTATTCGCAGCCGGCACACCCATCCCCCGGGACGGCACTGAAGTCGTCCGAGGCGAGAACACACGGATCGATGTCGTCGTCCGCACACGGGGGGTCGGTCACCGCTTTCCAACTGGCACCATCGACGCATTCGACATCTGGCTGGAAGTGAAAATTACCGACGAAAACGGTAAAATTGTCTTCTGGAACGGCAGAATTGCCGCGCCGAACGGAAACGGACCCGTTGACCCAGGCGCGCACTTTTATCGTGCCTATATGCTGGATGCACACGGAAACCTGATTAATAAACGAAATGCTTGGGCAACCCGAACACTCCTCTATTCAAACACAATCCCGCCGGGTGCCGCTGATACTGCGCGCTACCGACTCGAAATCCCGTCCGATTGTGGAAATCTGCTCACAGTGGAGGCGAAACTCAATTACCGCAAATTCAATTGGTGGCACACACAGTGGGCTTACGCAGGCGTGCGCGACCCAGAAGATACAGATTTTCAGGTAGATAAAGGCTACGACGATGGCAAGTGGGTCTGGACGGGCGACACCTCGGATGTCGCAGGAAAAATTAAGGAGATCCCAAACCTACCCACCGTCGTCATGGCATCTACAACAGCAACCTTAAAAGTAGCAGGGTCTTTAGAAAGCCCACACGCGGCTTTCTCCCACCCTGTGCTGCCAGCCGAAGTAGGTGAAACACCTTCTGCGTCGTTACAAAAAGCAGGAGATGTAGTCTCTATGTCATCCCAATCTGAAAATACGCGTGAACGGTGGAACGACTACGGTATCGGGTTACTCCTACAAGGCGATCTGAAAGCCGCAGAAACCGCATTCTTAAAGGTAACCGAGATAGAGCCAACATACCTCGATGGATGGGTAAACGTGGCAAGAGCTAGAATCCAAGAAGGAGACATGCAAGGCGCAGAAGTGATGCTTGAAAAGGCGTTTGAAATCCAGCAGACCTTGCCCCCTGAAAACCCACATCGTGCGAAGGTCCACTACTTTTACGCACTCATTCAGGAGACGTATGGCAATTACGACACAGCGATTGAACATCTTCAGCAGGCTGCTGCGCAATTCCCGCGTGATACGCGTGTCCGAAATAAACTCGGACGTATGCATTTCTTGAAACGCAACTACGAAACCGCGCTATCAGAATTCCAGAAGACGCTCACCGTCGATCCAGAAGATCTGGACGCACATTACAACATGATGCGGTGTTACCGTGCCCTCAAGAACCCCTCGCTCGCCGCCAAATCGCAAAAACTCTACCTACGCTTCAAGGCAGACGAATCCGTCGATGCAATCACGGGTATCCCGCGCCGTGCAGACCCGGATGTCAATCGCGAACGCCAACGGATTCACGAACACACCAACAGTTATGAACCGCTACCCAACCCCTGAACATCAACATGCCACTGAGCTGAAAAAAATTGAATTTATTTTCATTTTTGTGTATAATATTCACAGACGTTAGGGAGGACTCGACACGGCTATTGAGTCCTATCTGTAGGAGCGAGCTCCCACGAAAATCACTGAACAATCACACGTTTTTGAAATAACACACATGAAAAGGCAACTTGCGAATTTCCTATCTCAAATTTCAGTTTACACGATGGATATTTCTCCACTCGTGTGTATGCCTAATTGTTTAATCAAGTTGACATTTACCCCCCCCCTCCCACTTATTTTACGTTAAGTTTTTTTCCAATAGACAGTTCTCTCCAACCATCAAACGTCGGATGGAATCGCTTAGTGCCCACTCGCGCGCTGTTCTGCACAGTGCCGCGTGCTGCGGGCATTTTTTGGTGCAGTGGGGACTTCCGAAGTCGCGCCATTTTAATTGTTATCAAAGGAGAATACACTATTGAACAAGCGAATGCTTGCTATGTCTTTTTTCTACGTGCTTGTGTTTTCTGCTGTCGTGTCCGCGCAAACAGGGTTTTATAGGTCGCCAGCGGGGAAAATAGGCGTTGGTATAGGGTATCAACGCTATAGCCCCCCGGAGCGAACAGAGGCACCCTTCCGTTTTCATGCCCAAACGCTCTTAGGGAATCTGGATTATGCGTTCAACAACGATCTAAAAATATCGTTCTTGCCAGGAGTCTCTTTTTTTGAAGCGAACACCCAAACACCTTACGAAATAGCACCCAGTCCTTCCGTTGATCTTCGACTGCTAAACGTCAATGATATGAACATGACGGGATTGAAGTTTTTTTTAGTCGGTGGTTTCCGAACCCAATATACGAATATTGTCAGGACCGGGGACCTGCCGCTGCATTCCATAAATATGACCCTCCGCGGCGGTGCGGGGCTGTTACATATTCTTGAAACCGGCTATGCATGGCGTCTTAAGCCTTTCTTTGGGATGTTCTATACGCAAGCCTGGAACAACGTCTCAACAACTCAGAAAGTCCACGTGAATACCGCACAGAATTTTTTCACCGGCGAAACAGGCGTAGAGATTGAGTTGTCACCCACAATGAGTGCCATCGGGAGTGTTGAATTCTCTTTTCAAAGTTCGGAATTGCTGTATCGCTTCGGATTAAACTTTCATCAGGCACCTACTCTCAACATACAGAATAAAACAACACCACAGCCCCGAAAAACGAATACTTCATCCTCACCGCTTACCACCCGATTAGCCGGTATCGATGTTGACCCTGAACCTGGTGTCACACCGCCCGATTACAAGTTCAGAGTAGAACCCTTATACCCAGTCATAGCAAAGAACAGGAAAATAGAGGGTGAGGTCGTTTTAGAAGCAACCATCAATGAACAGGGACTCCCGTTAGACGTTGTGGCACTCACCACCCTCGGGTTCGGACTTGAGGAAGCCGCAATGCAAGCATTGAGGAAAACAACTTTCTATCCTGCTATCAAGGATGGAAGATTGACCCCTAAACGCGTTACATTACGCTATCGGTTTACCCTCAGAAATACCAATTAATAGGAGATTCGCTATGGCATACAAAACCTTCTTTGTTCTGTGTCTATTGGCGTTTTATGTTATCGGATGCTCTACGGACAACACGGATGACGCATCTATATTCCCTGTCCCTCCAACAATTCCTGAGGAAACACAAGAAGCAACGCCTCCAGTAGTTCCCGTCCAAGTGGTGCCTCCACCGGTCCCAGAACCTATCGTAGAGGAACCCGTTATAGAGGAGCCGGTTGTAGAAGAACCAGAACCAGAGCCAGAACCTGTTGAAGAAGAACCAGAGGAACCAAAAGACGAGACTCACCCAAAATTCGTAGATAGCACTGTATGGCATGGCGATGTAGGTATCGCTTTACACACCAACCAATTCATTTTCACTTTTGATGAAAATATCGATGCTACGATTATCAAACTCGTAGATATTACAGAAGGGAAACGCACCGATATGGAATGGGAACATTTTATACGCGGCACACAAGTTGTGCTTTTAAAAGTCGCAGAGAGTTTAGCGTTAAAACCAAGTAGAGCATACACTATAGAAATTTCAGTGGCAGACGAAGAACAGAACTGGCATCCGGATAGTATCATCACTTTTGTAACCGAGATAAAGCCGGAGAAGGGGTGAGGGCATGTTTAGAAAACGGTTCAAGTCCAAAACGACTAATTTCGTAATTTTAAGTCTGTTACTTGCTAATATATCTGCGGCTAATTTTGAGGTGAAGGTGATATATTTTCAACCAACCGATAGTCAAGATAGATCGGAGTGGTTAGATTTAGATGCTATGATGAAGTCTATTCAGGACACATATCAGTCTGAGATGGAACGTCACGGTTTTAGAGGCAAAACCTTTAGATTAAAGACAACTCACAATGGTCAAGTAATTGTTTACAAAGTAAAAGGGACACATAACAAAGCACATTATTCTGGTGATACGTTACCCATTGTAAGAGAAGAATTAAAAAGGAAGGGTTATAATGACCGTCAGAGTATATATGTTGTGGTGATGGCAGGCATGGGTGCTCTGTGGAACAATTTTGCGGCGGGCATTGCTAGCGCGCGCCCTGTCGGGGGATGGCGTGGCAATTCGGAGTATTACGCTTATTGTTTAAGTGTGGAAACTCGGGGACGAGATTACATTGAAGGTGTAATTCGGCACGAATTAGGACACGCTTTTGGGTTACACCATATCGCTTTATATGATGGGAATGATTGGATTATGGGGAGCGGTGATAGACTTGCTTTCCATGAAGCTCGCTGGCTATCCAGAAACCATTATTTTAATAATGCCTGGAACCATAATGTAGCACCTAACCTAGAAGAATTTCACGGTGTTGAGGTATTGGATAACGGTAAAATTAGATTCAGCGCAACTGCATTGGATGAAAGCAGTATATTTCAAGCTTACGGCTGGGTTAATACAGCTATTATTGGTTGGAATTTCTTCGATCCTGCCTTCTTTGAATTTGGTGTGAAAGCAAAGATTGATTTTACCGATATTGATAGAGAGCACTTAAATGACAATAAGATATATTTCCAATTCATGGATGCTGATGGTAATTGGACCTATCACAATCCTAAAACATATACATTGCCTAAGCCGCCTAGCAACAACGAACCCGCTGATAGTGAGCAATTTCCTGATTGTATCCTTTGTGATCTGGACAGATTTGAAGAGCATTTGAAAAGTATAGATGTAGATGGGAATGGACTTGTGAATATCGTGGATTTGGACATCGTTATTTCAAACTTGGGGGAAAATATTGACGAAGGGACAGATCCAAATCCCGATGTCAACCGAGATGGTGTGGTAACCCAAGCGGATGTTGACCTGATTATTAAACAGTTAAATGCAGCCGCCGCCCCTACCGCTCCGAAGGTCCCAGAACGGACGCAACTGCTATCCAACTATCCGAATCCGTTCAACCCTGAAACCTGGATCCCCTATCAGCTAGCAAAACCTGCGGACATCGCCGTACGTATTTATGCTATAAACGGGGAATTGATACGAACGTTAGACATAGGGCACCAACCCGCGGGGAACTATCAGACGCAGAGCAGGGCTGCCTATTGGGACGGCAGAAACAACATCGGTGAACCCGTCGCAAGCGGGGTCTATTTCTACACACTCACCGCAGGTGATTTTACTGCCACGCGTAAAATGTTAATACGGAAATAAAGGTTCCATCATGAAGAAATCTTTCGTTTTTGCAGTGCTATCTCCGGTCCTGCTATTTTCGGGTCTCCTTTCTGTTCCAATGCAGTTCATTGCTGTTCCTGAGGCAGCCGCCCAGCACAGTATGAACGTCACCGTCCGTACTGAAGACGGCACAGAACTTCCACTCTACAAGAACTCCCACGCCCTCGTCATCGGAAATGGTGCATACCCCGCAAAGAATGGCTGGAATCCGCTACCAGGGGCAGTGAACGATGTCACGGAAGTCGCAGAAGTCCTCGAACACCACGGCTTCGATGTAAACCTGAAAACCGATGTGACAACGGCTGAGTTTCATCAAGCTTTCTCCGATTTCATCTATGAATCTGGCAAAGACACAGACAATCGACTTCTGTTCTACTATGCCGGACACGGATATACAACAAAGTCGACGATAGACGAAGACCTCGGCTATCTCGTGATGCTTGACACACCGCCCCCAGAGAATGCAGCCGAGTTTGACCTTTATAGTGTAGATATGGTCAAGTTGGTGTCAGACTCAAAGAAAATTCATGCCAAGCATGTCCTATTTATGTTTGACAGCCGCTTCTCAGGGACAATTCTCAACCTGCAGAACCAGGATATACCTTTACCTATCACGGAGCAGATTAGAAACCCTGTCCGCCAGTTCATCACAGCAGGTCTCGCTGATGAACCCGTGCCAAGCAGAAGTGTGTTTAAGATGGCATTCCTGAACCTGCTGGAACGACGTGTTATGGAACCGCTGCCGGATGGTTATCTCACGGGCGTTGAGTTAGCGGATTATCTATACAGAACCGTCCCCGCTTTACCTGAAGGACAACACCCGCAGCACGGGAAAATCCGAGATCCGCAGTTGAATACGGGTGATTTCGTGTTTGTGCTACCCCAAAACAATTGGCAAGCGGAAAAGGCTGTCGAGGTGGATACCATAGCGACATTAGATATAACCACTACGCTCAAAGGCGCGACAGTTTACATCGATCGTGTTTTTGTTGGAAGAACGCCACTCCAAGGCTATCCGATTGACACGGGAATTCACCTTGAAAAATCGGTGTATGTCGGTGTGGAGTTCCCGGGTTACAAAAGTCGTGTCCGGAAAATATCCTTAAAGGGTGGACAAAAACTTTCATGGGATGTGGATTTAGAGAAAATGGAACGCCCGAAAGTATCCTCGAAACCAGAATTGAACCAGTCACCAGCTGACCTGACAGAAAATAGCCAGACAAACACGAGCGATCCCCCTGATTCCTCCGTGGATTCCGATAGTTCCGAGAAGCAACCCGATGTGCCACAAGCGATTCTTGAAGAGGACACCGCTTCAACTGCGGAAACACTATCGCCTTCTTCAAATACACCACAGACGATTCTCGGAGCAGATACTGCACCGATGGTTCTGATTCCCGCAGGTGAATTTCAGATGGGGAGTAGTCCAGGGACCTTCTACACTTCCGCTACAACTCCTGACCATATAGTCTATGTTGATGCCTTCTATATCGACAAATACGAGGTCACCCTCGGACAATACAATCAATTTGTGCTGGCGACGAATCATCGCCCCTTACCCGATTGGGTATATCAGTATGCGTCGACGGATGCGCACCCCGTTATCGGTGTCAGTTGGGAGGATGCCAGAGCGTATGCGAAATGGGCAGGCAAGCGGCTCCCAACAGAAGCAGAATGGGAAAAAGCCGCACGGGGTGGGTTAGTCCAGAAAAATCACGCCTGGGGGGACACCCCACCGGACGGAACGCAGTGCAATTTCGCAGATAAGAGACTCTGGGAGATCTGGAACAGAGAAAAAGACCCCGACGATAATTGGGCAGATGAAACGCTCGATGATGGCTACGCATACATAGCACCCGTTGGGAGTTATCCACCGAATGGATACGGTCTATATGATATGGAAGGCAATGTCTGGGAGTGGTGTTTCGATGCATACGATGAAAATTTCTATGCGGATTCACCTTACGCGAATCCGATCGCTGAAATTCTTATAAGAGATGGCGCCAGCAATATCGTCGCTGTCAATAAACTCCGCGTCACACGTGGGAGTTCCTGGTATGATTCAGTCCCCTGGATCGCCAGCCGCTTTGGACAGTCTCCAGAAACCCGAGTCAGGAACGTGGGTTTCCGGTGTGTCCAATCCGTAACGCCTTGAATTGTTGCCTTATTCACGGGCACACCAATAACTAGATGAACCCCGAACTCCTGTAAAACAGACTTACACGCTGACAGGCGAAGTCCTATTCATCTCCAGTTCTTTAGCAACCCTCCAATCGGCATTCGCTTTTTGCTGTTCTTTAAGATGATGCCACGCCTCGCCGCGCCGACGATAGGCTTCTGCATGCTGAGGAGCACGTTACCCTCTTTTGTAGCATAACCTGTTAGGTTGTGCATAGCATCGTTCATTGACGAAGGGTGGACCTTTATCTGTAGTGTAGCGATCAAGTTTTGTGTTGCACACCTGCAGCATATTACACGTGCACTTATGCATATGTGCCACACTTTTCCTTGACATCCCCAAACGTCCCCTGTTATACTATTCCCAAGCTCGTGGACAGGATTCTCACCCCAACGCCCCCCGCGTTGAGCCCTATCCTATACCGTGAGACGGTGCTGACGAGTTGACGAGCGACCCCTCGTTTTATATGCTGAATATCTGTCGGTAAAAGGAGTCTTGAATTGTCGTATATTAATTATTCTGACACAAGAGGTTATTATCCGAGTGAAAATTTACAGAATTTGTTTGAGAAGACAGTCCTAACGCCATTTAGGGAGTCACTTCCAGAAGAAGCAAATGAATATGAGAGGGACATCAATTGGGAATATAAAAGGCGGTTAAGAGAAGACGTTCTGGAACGCGGTTCAACAGATTTCGATCAGAACTATAGGTCAGAACATGCTGGGAATTATACACCAGAGCAGAAGGTGTTACTTTATTGTGCCACTTATATGCCCATGCATCTTTATAGTGCCTATCATTTTTATAGCAATCACCTTAGGCACCTAACCGAATACAGGAACATAGTCTTTATTGACTTTGGTTGTGGCCCATTAACCTCAGGTATTGCATTTTGGGCTGCAACGGCACAGGGCAATATCACTTATATAGGTGTTGAGAAATCGGAATACATGCTTAATAAGGCACGGGAAATCCTCAAACATGGCCCCGATGGTAGTAGTGGACCTTTCTTTAACAAAGCCCGTTCTTGTATGAATTACGAGGACCTGAGCGGTTTATTAGATGGCATTGAAAAGGGCAACCCCTCTGATACATTGATACTCTTTAACTTCAGTTACGTGCTTGCCTCTTTGACATTCCAAGGAGAGATCAATGCGTTAATCAATGTATTTCTTGATATTGTGGAAGCGATCCTTGACTCTAAAATTGCCATGGTGTATCAGAATATCAGAGGTAACGATGAAAATTGGAAGAAACTCAAAGAGAGTGTTATGTGCTCTTTTCCCGGGATTAATTTTATTGCTCAAAATGACATGAAACCCATGCATGTAATATATGAACGGTTAATGGAAAGAACAGTGAACTCCAATCTTCACGTATCTTGTGATTACTTTTGTTTTCAAAGGAGTTGAGCATGGACCTACAATTAAAAATAGATTTTCAACCAGATACGCAACCTCTCCAGCCACAACCTCTTGAAAAACAAGAAATACCCACTACGATACCAGGGTTGCGGTATATAGAAAACTATATAACAGCGAAAAGACATGATTTGTTATTAACTGAGGTAGACACACACCCATGGCTTGATGACTTAAAGCGGCGCGTTCAGCATTACGGCTTTAAATATGACTACAGGGCACGGAAAGTGAACCATGATATGCGTATCGGAAAGTTGCCAGAGTGGTTGAAGGAACTGAGTGAGAAATTGCTTAAAGATGAATACATGCCGGAAGTCGCAGATCAGGTAATCATCAATGAGTACCTTCCAGGACAAGGTATAGCAAGTCACATTGACTGTGAACCTTGTTTCAAGGGAACAATTAGTTCATTGAGCTTAGGAGCAGGTTGCGTTATGAATTTCACACACAGATATGATAGGCGAACGGCGCAGGTTTGGCTCGAACCAGGGAGTCTACTTGTGATGAGCGGTGAAGCCCGCGAGAAGTGGATGCACGGGATAACCGCTCGGAGATCTGATGTTTGGGAAGGTCAGACGTATCCGCGGGGACGGCGGATATCGCTTACATTTAGGAACGTGATTATAAGTTAAATGAGGGTGTTTCATAAATAAAGTTGAGTTGTGTCAGGATAATGGGTATCCTTTATAGTAAAGCCCATAATTAGTTATACACTTTTATGATTTCATCAAGCGTTGTC